>NZ_JACAOM010000106.1:0-67648 GCF_013386245.1 Pseudomonas sp. 21615526
GGGCATGGGTGGGCGGGCAGGCACCAGTGCCAGCGTAGACGTTGCCCATCAACGCCATCAGGGCAATCACGAGGGCTGAGGTTTTCCTGAGCTGCCTGTTCATCACGCGTGCTCCTGGCCTGGAGTAACTGTGAGGTAAAGACTAGCCCAAACAGGCAACGCCGGAAGGTGCTAAATCCACACGTCGTTGATTGCCGTACGCTCGCCACCCTCACTGCCGGTGTTCAGCACGCCGCAGGGTTCGATCAACAGCAACTTCACCTCACCCAATGCGTGCGGCTTGTGCTCGACGCCCTTGGGCACCACGTACATTTCCCCTTGGCCGATGGTCACCGCGCCGTCGCGGAAGTCGATGCGCAGGGTGCCTTCGAGGACGATAAAGGTTTCATCGGTGTCGGCATGGTCGTGCCAGATGAAGTCACCTTCGATCTTCACCACCTTGAACTGGTAGTCGTTCATCTGCGCGACGACCTTGGGCGCCCATTGCTCGCTGAACAGGGCGTATTTCTGGGCGAAGTTGATCGAGGCGTAATTCGTCGAAGCGTGGGAGACGGGCATTGTAGGTTCCAGGGTTGCAGGACATTGGAGCCTTAAGTTAGGCCTAACGGCCGGCCGGATATTGAATGATCGTGCAGCGACAGCTCATCCACTATCCGCTCGATCAACACCCTGACACGGCGCGGTTGAACCCGTGTCGGCGGATAGATGATGTTCAGCGCGGTACTGCCCAAATCATAGTCAGCCAGCAGCTCGACCAATCGCCCGGCCTCAAGGTCGGCGCGCACGTCCCACACCGATTTCAGGCAAATGCCATGGCCCGCCAGGCACCACTGGCGTACCAGCGCACCGTCGTTCGCCACCCGCCGGCCCTGGACCAGCACCCGATGGGCGTGCCCGTACCGCTTGAAGGTCCATTCCCGCGAAATATTGATGCCGAAGCGCATCACCAGGCACTCGTGGCGCGCCAGATCCTCGGGGTGTCGGGGCGTACCATTGAGCGCCAGGTAGTGGGGTGACGCACACAGCACGCGACGGTTTTCGCCAATCGGCCTGGCATGCAGGGTGCTGTCCGCCAGCTCGCCGTAGCGCACCGCGAAATCGATGCCCTGGCTCACCGGATCGGCGTAGCCGTCGCTCAGGTTCAGGTCAATGCTGATCTCGGGATGCTCCAGCATGAATGCGGCGAGGATCGGTTCGATGTATTGGCGCCCGAGGTCTTCCGGGGCGCTGAGGCGAATCGGCCCGGACAGGGTGTGGGTGCCATGGCGAATGCTGCTGTGCAGCTCGTTGGCCTCTGCCAGCAAGCGGCGGGCGCCTTCCACCAGCAAGCGGCCTTCGTCCGTCAGGTTGATCGCCCGGGTGGTGCGGTTGAGCAGGCTGGCGCCATAGAAACCCTCCAACTGCGCGAGCCTTTCCGAGACGGAGGCGGGTGACAGTCCCAGCTCTCTACCCGCTGCCGACAGCCCGCCTTTTTCCACAATCAGCAAAAACAACTCAAGGTTCTTCAGCAGCATTGTTCGGTATTTCCGAAAGTGGTTTTTGATTTCGACTCAATTATCAAGTTAAGCCAAAAGAACTAGTTTTGCATCCATCGTTAACCATCGGAGTGACTGACATGTCATCCAATTCTTCGAAAATGCCCATCCAGGTCTGGGTGCTGACCCTGGCGGCTTTCGCCATCGGCACCGCCGAGTTCGTGATTGCCGGATTACTGACCCAGGTCTCCCACAGCTTGAACATCAGCGAAGGGCAGGCTGGCAGCCTGATTACCGCCTACGCGCTGGCCATCGTGATCGGAGGCCCGGTGCTGACCATCTGGCTCTCGCGCTACGAAAAACGCACGGTGCTGTGGTTGTTGATGGCGGTGTTCGTCGGCGCCAACGTAATGACTGCCCTCAGCAGCGACTACAGCGTGTTGCTGGTCAGCCGGGCGATTGCCGGGCTGACCCAGGGGCCGTTCTACGGGATCGGCGCGGTGGTCGCGACGCGCCTGGTGGCCAGCGGCATGGAAGGCCGCGCCGTCGGCCAGATGTTTGCCGGGCTGACGTTGGCCAACGTGCTGGGCGTACCCGCCGGCTCGTGGATTGGCAATCAATATGGCTGGAGCACCGCATTCCTGATAGTCGCCGCGTTGGGCGTGCTCGCGTTGCTGGCAATCATTGTGTCGATCAAGCGCCAGGGCACCGAGCAGTCAGTGTCGTTGATCAACCAGTTGGCGGTGTTCCGTAACCGCAACCTGCTGGCCAGTCTGATGTTCACGGTGCTCGGCTGGGCCGGGTTCATGGCCTTTTATGGCTATATCGCGCCGATCGCCGAACAGGTGGCCGGGTTTGATTCGACGATGCTGACCGCTGTGCTGGTCGTGGTCGGCATTGGCCTGGTAGTCGGCAACAGTCTCGGGGCGCGTACCGCAGACGCCAACTTGCGCTTTTCGCTGATGTTCTGGCCGGCGGCGATGATCGTGACACTGATCGCCGCAGGCCTTGTGGCGCCCTACAAGTGGCCGTTCCTGGTGACCGCGTTCCTCTTCGGTATCGCCTCGTTCGCCAACGTGCCATCCATGCAAATGCGCGTGATGAAGCACGGCGGCAAGGCCCCGGAGCTGGCTGCCACGGCGAATATCTCGGCCTTCAACCTGGCCAATGCCCTGGGCGGCGTCATCGGCGGCATCGTTGTGGACAGCCACTGGGGCGCGGCGGCGATTCCGTTTGCGGCTGCGGCGATTCCATTGCTCGGTGTGCTGTTCATTGTTTCCCAGGAAGCCGCGGGTAAAGCCACCCGGCCTGCCGCGATTGCCTGATCCCCTGAATTCAGTATGAGGTGAACCAACATGGACAAAACCGATAACCCGCATCGTCGTACTTTCCTCGCCCAGGCCGGCGCAGGTGCTGCTGTTCTGGCCGCAGGATCGCTGCTCGGCCCGGCCGCTGCCAAAGCTGCGGTGACAGGGCCGGGCAACGCTGCCCCCGCGGCGACTGCCGGCAAGGCAATCGGGCGTTTCTGGCCAGGGGACACCCGGCTGGTAGTGTCCATTTCCATGCAATTCGAGGCAGGCGGCCAACCGCTCAAGGGCACTGATAGTCCGTTTCCCCACGTGGATTTTCCCGACAGTGTTCCAGAGGATGTGGCCACCAATACCTGGTTTGCCTATGGCTACCGTGAAGGTATTCCGCGGATGCTTGATCTCTGGGACCGGCATGGGGTGAAAGTCACCTGCCACATGATCGGCGACGCCGTAAAGCGCAACCCGGCGCTGGCCCGGGAGATCGTCGCCCGTGGGCACGAAGCCTCGGGGCATGGCCCGCACTGGAGCTCGCAATTTGCCATGAGCCGCGATGAAGAGCGCACTTTCCTGCGCCAGGCCGCGAGCATGTTGCAGGACGTCACTGGCCAGCCGGTCACCGGCTACAACTGCAACTGGCTGCGGCGCGGGCCCAATACCTTGTCGTTGTTGCAGGAGCTGGGCTACGTCTATCACATTGATGATGTGAGTCGCGATGAGCCGTTTATTGAGCAGGTCAATGGCAAGGACTTTGTCGTGGTCCCGTATACCCTGCGCAACAACGACATCGTCTTGATTGAGGGGCGCAATTACTCGCCCTCGAAATTCCTTCAACAGGTCAAGCTGGAGTTCGACCAGCTCTACCTGGAAGCCGGGAGCCGACGCCGCATGATGGCGATCAGTGCCCACGACCGCATCAGCGGTACGCCGCAAATGGTCAGGGTCTGGGACGAGTTTCTGCGGTACGCCAACAGCCATCCCGGCGTGGCGTTCATGCGCAAGGACGCCATCGCTCAATACACCTTGAAAAGCCCCCTCAGCCTCAGGGAAAGCGAAACCATCTGAGTTCGTTCTCTTCGCCTTTAAAGGATGTGCCCGTATGCAACGTTCCATTCCCCTTATCGCCGCCGGATTCCTGGCCCTGACCCTCTCCGGCGTGGCGTTTGCCACCACCGAACTGGTGACGCCGGGTGTCCTGGTGGTGGACAAGAGCCTGACCGCCGCGCAACTGAAGATCATGGAAACTGTCGCCCGGCGTTACGACACTTTCTGGAATACCGGTGACGAGAGCCTGGCCCGTGAAGCGCTGGCGCTCAACTTCATCGATAAAACACCGCCCGCCGGGCGCAAACAAGGGCCGGAGGGACCGCTGCTGGCCTCCCGTGCGTTTCGCGGCGCGGTGCCGGACCTGAGCTGTGAAGTAGAGCAAATGATCATTGCCGGCGACCGCGTGGTGGCACATTTGCATTTTCGCGGGCACTTCACCGGTTCCTTTGGTCAGATCAAGGGCACTGGGCAGGTCGTAGACTTTATTGCCACCGACATTTACCAGATCGGCAAGGGCAAGATCGTCGCCAACTGGCACATCGAAGACAACCTGACGCTGATGAAGCAGTTGGGTGCGCTCTGACGGGAGGGCTCTGCACATGACCGTTCACTACCTTGATCACTTCACGCTCCGCACGGAGCATGTCGACGCGACGGTGAGTTTCTATCGTGACGCCCTCGGCCTGGAGGAGGGCTGGCGCCCGGCGTTTCCTTTTCCGGGCAGTTGGCTTTATTCAGCAGGTCGCCCGCTGCTGCATATCGCCAGCCTGCAGGGCAGCGCCGCGCAGCTTGAAACGTATCTTGGGGTGCGTGCTGCCGGCGACGGCTCAAGTGCGCTCGATCACATTGCATTGCGCTGCAATGACCTTGAAACTCACCGGCAACGCCTGCACACGCTAGGGCTGCCTTTTACCGAGCGGGTGGTGCCGGAGCTGTTCGAGCACCAATTGTTTGTCGAAGACCCCAACGGGATCAGGGTCGAGCTGATCTTTGCTTACCCGGCGGCCTGAGGTGGCTGGCCGGATTTCCCGGCCAACTGTTGGCTGGGCAACAGCAGTCGGACAGTTGTGGTTTGGGCGGGACAGCGCAACGTCATCCAATGTTTTCATCTGCTTGATTTTATTCGAAATAATTTATGGCATGGGCTCTGCAATGCACACAGGTGAACCCTTTCACCCGTTGCTCAGCGGAGCCCTGTATGCCTTGCACCTTTTTCTCGCGTTCACGTTACATCTTGCTCGGCGCAGCGTTGTTGCTGGGCCACGCCGCCGTGTCCCAGGCCGCCGAGGGCGATGACGCGGTGCCGTCCCTGGCCGGCAAGCGCATTGCCGTGAGCATGACCGGCACCAGTCACTACTTCGATATCAAGGCCTTCCAGGCCCAGGTCGACGAGATCAAGCGCCTCGGCGGCACGCCGATCACCCTGGATGCAGGGCGCAACGACAAGAACCTGGTGACCCAACTGCAAACCGTGGTCACCCAGAAACCCGATGCGGTGATCCAGACCCTCGGCACCCTGAGCGTGATCGACCCGTGGCTCAAGCGCATCAGCAAGGCCGGCATCCCGCTGTTCACCATCGACGCGCCGTCGCAGTACAGCCTCAACAACACCACCTCGGATAACGTCGCCACCGGCAAGGCCCTGGCCGATCAGTTGATCAAGGATGCCGGCGGCAAGGGCAAGATCCTGGTGTTCAACGGCTTCTACGGCGTGCCGGTGTGCGCGATTCGCTACGACCAGTTGAAGCTGGCGCTCAAGGATCACCCGCAACTGGAAATCATCGAGCCGCAGCTGCGGGATGTGATCCCCAACACCGTGCAGGATGCCTATTCCCAGGTGTCCGCATTGCTCAACAAGTACCCGGCCGGCAGTGTCTCGGCGATCTGGGCGGCGTGGGACATTCCGCAACTGGGGGCAAGCAAGGCGTTGATCGACGCCAAGCGCACCGAGATCAAGACCTACGGCGTGGACGGTACGCCGGAGGTGCTGGAGCTGCTCGGCCAGGCCAATTCGCCGGTGGGCGCGGTAGTCGCCCAGCAACCGGCGCTGATCGGCAAGACTGCTGTGCAGAACGTGGCCCGCTACCTGGCCGGGCAGCGTGACCTGCCCAAGGAAACCCATGTGCCGACGCTGCTGACCACCGCCGCCAACCTGGCGCAGGTCCAGCAACTGCGGGGTGATTGATGGCCGCGTTGCACTTGCAGCACCTGCGCAAACGCTTCGGCGCCACCCTGGCGCTGGAGGATGCGAGCCTGAAAGTCGAGCGCGGCACCATTCACGGCCTGGTGGGCGAGAACGGTGCCGGCAAGTCGACCTTGATCAAGGTCCTGGCGGGGATCCACAAAGCGGACTCGGGGCAGGTGAGCATTGACGGCCAGCCGTATGCCGCACTGTCGCCGCGCCAGGTGGACGCGCTGGGCGTGCAGTTCATCCATCAGGAGCGGCTGTTGCCGGCGAGTTTTACCGTGGGCGAGGCGTTGTTTTTCGGCCATGAATTACGCCGTGGTCCGTTTGTCGACCGGCGCCGGCAGCAGCGCGAGGCCGAGCGCTTGCTGGCGGAATATTTTGAGCTGCAACTGCCCGCCGACGCGTTGGTAGGCGAGCTGAACAGCGCCGAGCGCCAGGTGCTGCAAATCACCCGGGCGTTGACTCGCCAGCCGAAGATCCTGGTGTTCGACGAGCCCAGCGTGGCGCTGGTCAAGCGCGAAGTCGACCAGCTGCTGCGGATCGTCAAGCGCCTGCGGGACCAGGGTTTGTCGATTCTCTACATCTCCCATTACCTGCAGGAAATCGACAGCCTGTGCGATGAAGTGACGGTGTTGCGCAATGGTCGAGATGTGGCCGTGGTTGAGCCACGGCACACCTCCAGCGCGCAGATTGCGCGGTTGATGGTCAACCGCGAGGTCCAGGAGATGTACCCCAAGGCGCAGGTCGAGCTCGGCGAACCATTGCTGCAGGTGCGTGGGCTGAGCCTGGCCCGGCGCTACCGGCAGATCGACCTGGAATTGCGTCGGGGCGAGATCGTCGGCCTCACCGGGCTGGTCGGGTCGGGCGCCAAGGACCTGCTCAAGACCCTGTTCGGTGTGGTGCGCGCCGACAGCGGCAGCATTCATCTGGAGGGGCGTTTGTTGCGCCTGCGTTCACCCGGAGAAGCCATTGCCCAAGGGATTGCACTGGTGCCGGAAGAACGCCGCAGCCAGGGGATTTCACCGCTGCTGTCGGTGCTGGAAAACCTCACGCTCGCCGGGCTTGGGCGTTTCAGTCGCTGGGGGTTACTGAGCCAGCGTAAGGAGCAGGCCGAAAGCCTGCGGCTGATCGACGAGTTGGCGATCAAGACGCCGGGCCCGCAGGCTGCCGTCAGCCAGCTCAGCGGCGGCAACCAGCAGAAAGTCGCCCTGGGCAAATGGCTGAGTCGCCGTTCGGCGGTGTACTTGTTGGACGAGCCGTGCGTAGGTGTGGACGTCGGCGCCAAGGTCGAGATTTATCGCGTGATCGGGCGGCTGGTGGAAGAGGGCGCAGCGGTGCTGGTGCTGTCTTCGGATTTGCCCGAGCTGCTGGGGATCTGCGACCGCATCCTGGTGTTGCATCGCGGCGAAATAGCCGGGGAGTTCCATGCCGGTGAGGCGGACAGTGATCAACTGTTGGCGTGTGCCACGGGTGCGGTGCAGTCCACAGTGGCTGTGCAGGTGAAACAGGAGGTGGCGCATGTCCCTGCTTGAAGCTGCTACTCCTGGCTTGTCCCAACGGTTATGGGTACTGCTGTTGCGGCGCGGCTCGGTGGGCGTATTCCTCGCGATTTTGCTGGGCTTTGCCGTCGCCGCGCCGAACTTCTTTTCAGTCGGCAATATCGCGAATGTGTTCAGCCAGTCGGCGATCCTCGGCGTACTTGCCTTCGGCCTGACCTGCGTGATTATCGGCGGCGGCTCCAACGTGGTGGCCGGCGGGCTCGACCTGTCGCTGGCGGCCAATTTGGGCTTGTGCGCGGCGGTGTTCAGTCGACTCAACAACGCAGGCCTCGACCTGTGGGCAAGCCTGCTGCTGACCTTGGGTTGCGGCCTGGCGGTGGGCCTGCTCAATGGCCTGGCCGTGGTGGTGCTGCGCTTGCCACCGTTGCTCGCAACGCTGGCAAGCATGAATGTACTGGCCGGGCTGGAGCTGGTCCTCACCGAAAACACCGTCGTCTCGACCGACTCACCGTTGCTCGACCTGCTCAGTGGCGGGACCTGGCTGGGCGTGCCGGCACTCGCCTGGGTGTTGCTGGTGACGGCCTTTGTGTTGACGCTGCTGATCCAGCACACCGCCTATGGGCTGCGCCTGCATGCCGTCGGCGAGTACCCGCACGCCGCCGAGGCCGCCGGGATTCGAGTGCCGGCCTACGTACTCTCCAGTTATTTGCTCTCTGGGCTGTGTGCCGCGGTGGCGGCGTTGTGTTCAGCGGCATTTTTCAGCGGCAGCACCACCGGCTCCGGTGACATGCTGTTGTCGGTGGTCGCCATAGCCTTTCTTGGCGTGGTGTTTTCCCGGCGACTGGTGGCAAGCATCCCCGGCACCTTGCTCGCGACGCTGTTGATCGGCTTTTTGATCAACGGGTTTCAGTTGCTCAACGTATCGAGCTTCTGGGTCAACGGTGTCCAGGGCGTGCTGATTCTGCTGGTGGTCGCCGCTTCCAGCGCATTGAACCGGGGAGAGCAGTCATGAGTCGCGTATCAACCCTGCAACAGCAGGACGGCGCTTGGCGTTCGCTTTTGCCACTGACGTTACCGCTGGTATTTGTGGCGATCGTCGTAGTGTTTGCCTGGCAGGCGCCGGGGTTTCTCAGTGGCGGCAACCTGAAAAGCCTGGTGCTGAATAACTTCGTGCTGCTGGCGATTGTTGCGATCGGCATGACCTATGCGGTGGCGGCCGGTGGCATCGATCTGTCGGTAGGCACCGCGCTGGATTTCGCCAGCTTCAGCTTCGTGGTGTTGCTTAACGCCGGGCACGGGCTGGGTGTGGCGATTGCCGGTGCGTTGGCCGCCGGGCTGCTGGTAGGGCTGTTCAATGCCGGCTTGATCGCGGGGCTGCGGATCAGCCCGTTCCTGGCCACCCTCGGCACCTTGTTTATCGGCACCAGTGCCCAGCAACTGCTCTCGGACGGCGGCCAGCCAATTTATATCGCCCAGGGTTTCAAGCCGGAACTGGCGAGCTTCAGCCCGTTGGGCGTGCCCTTGCCGCTGTTGATCGTGCTGGTATTGGCCGTGGTCTACGGCCTGTTGCTGGCCCGTGGACGCCTGGGGCGCGAACTGCTGGCCCAGGGTACCCAGCCGCTGCTGGCTTATTACTCGGGCTTGTCGGTGCGGCGCATCGTCACCACCACGGTGCTGGCGGCGGCGCTGGCGTGCGCGGTGGCGGGGATCCTGCTCAGTTCGACGGTGAGTGCCTATGTGCCGCTGTCGGGCAATGCGTTCCTGCTGAATGCGATTGGTGCGGTGTTTATCGGCACCACATTGAACCGCCAGGGCCGGGCGAATATTCCGGGCACATTGCTGGGGGTGCTGTTCATCAACGTCATCGCCAATGGCTTGCTGTTGATCGGCTGGAACTTCTACTGGCAGCAGGTGGCAACCGGCGTGCTGATTTTTATCGTGCTGGCCTTCAGTTTTGTCAGCCGCAGGATTGCGCAGAACACCTGAGGCGCGGCGCCCCAGGTGTGGGCCTGCCCTTTACTTTTCCCAGTCGGCCTTGGCAATCAACAGGCCATGGTTACCGTTATAGGCGGCGCGCTCGGGTTGTTTCCAGCCCTCCAGAAGCGCGTCGTCGAGGCGGTAGATTTCCACCCCCAGCGGACGGCAGACCTTCAACGGGTCTTCCGCATCCGGGCCCCACATCGGCAGCGACAGGTCGCCACCGGGGCAGGTGGAGAGGGCACACAGCAGGTCGATTTCGGCGAAGAACTCCAGATAGTCGCCCTGCTTGGCCGGGCAGGCTTTCATGAAGTACATGTCGTCGTGATTGAGGCCGGTGCACTGGAAAATGTTCAGCACGTCATGCACGTCGAACTCGGTCAGGCCATGGGGCAGCACGGCGCGGGTCAGGTTGGAGTGGCAGTGGTGGTGGAAGTCTTCGCCCGTGAGCATCTTGTTCACGTAAGGGTCGCAGCGCGTGCCCAGCAAGTCGTGCAGGCGCCCGCCGTGTTCGTCGATGCCATAGTCGGCCAGGCTGTCGTCGGTGATGGTGACCATCGGCCGCAAAAACGGCAGGTTCGACCACAGGCGGTCGTAGGTGGTGACGTGCGCGCCTTGCAGCTGGCGGGTGCGTGCCGCCCACATGCGTTCGCGGGGGTCGTTGGCGCTCCACACGTTGAAGTCGCCAACCTGCGGGCCAACCGGCGTGGTCACGCGGAACACATGGCCTGCCGGTACTTTCCAGGCTCGGCCGGTGCGGATCGGCACTTCGAATTGCTCGATCAGGGTGCGCCCGTCCCGGGACTCGCGCACGCGGTCATAGAAGGCTTTGTCGACCTGCAAGGCAGCGCCTTTGCTGACTTGGTAGGCCGCTGGGTAGTCCTTGTACATGGTGGGTCCTCGCTTCAGGGTTTTGGAATGCTGCTCAGGATGTCCAGCAGCAGCGATTCGGAGTCATTGAGGTAGCTGGCCAGGGCTTCGCCGGCGGCTTGCTTGTGGCCGTCAACCAGCAAGTCGTGAATCTGCCGGTCGCGCTCCAGCCAGGGCTTCTGGAAGGTTTCCTCGCTGGGCGCGTTGGAAAACACCAGGCGCATCTGGGCTGCAATATGGGTAAAAAACTCGTCCAGCAACGGGCTGCGCATCAGCCCGACAATATGTTGGTGAAAGCGCAGGCTGTGGGTGCCGAAGGCTTGCCAGTTCTCGCGGTCCTGGGCCAGTTGCGCAGCCTCGATGGACTCCAGCATCAGGTCGGACTGGTATTCGCGCAGCGGCTTGCTGGCGGCGATGGCCTGCAGTTCCAGGGTGCGTCGCACCTTGAAGATGTCACGCACTTCCTCCACCCCCAGGCGGCGCACGATCACGCCTTTGTTGCGCACGTAGCTGGTCAGGCCTTCGCGGCCCAGGTGGTGCAAGGCTTCACGCACCGTGTTGCGCGAGGCGTTGTAGGCCTTCACCAGTTCGCTTTCCACCAGCGGCATGCCGGGCAGCAGGCGGCCGCCGATGATGTCTTCGCGCAGTTCGATGGCAACCTGGTCGGCCAGCGACAGGCTGGGTTCCTTGGCTTGGCTCACGTCGGGGCTCCTTGGGCTCGCGCCAGTTGGACGTCTTTGAGGAACTTGGTCATGCGTTCACTGCGTTGCTCGAGCATGTCACGCGGCGGGGCGTCCTGGATAATCTCGCCGCCTTCCATGAACACCACACGATCGGAAAGCTTGAACGCGAAGTTCATTTCATGGGTGACGATGACCATGGTCATGCCCTCGCGAGCCAATTCCTCGATTACCGCCAGTACGTCGCCCACCAGTTCCGGGTCGAGGGCCGAGGTGGGTTCATCGAACAGCATCACCGAAGGCCGCATCGCCAGGGCGCGGGCAATCGCCACCCGTTGCTGTTGCCCGCCGGATAGCTGGTGCGGGTATTTGCCGGCGTGCTCCAGCATGCCGACCTTGCGCAACAGGGCCAGGCTCAACAGGCGCAGTTCTTCGCCGCTACCATGGGCATGGTAGACCGGCGCGAGCATCACGTTCTCAAGGGCGGTTTTATGCGGGAACAGGTTGAACCCCTGGAACACCATGCCGACATGCACGATGCCGCGCATATGCACCTTGTGCCCCAGCGCGCCTTGCGGCTCCTGGCTGCCACGCAGGAACGGCTGGCCTTGCAGGGTGATTTCGCCACGGTCGAGGCTTTCGAGGCCGTTCATGGTACGAATCAGCGTGGTCTTGCCAGAGCCTGACGGGCCGATGATCGACACCACCTCGCCCCAGCGCACATTCAGTTCGACGCCCTTGAGCACTTCCAGCTCGCCATAGGCCTTGCGCACCCCGCGAGCCTGCAAGGCAAACTCACCGGGCTCGGCCTGGCCGGGGGCACGACGCGTGGCCACCTGGTCGAGCACGGCGGGGGCGATGGCCTTGGGTTTGCGCCGGGTCACGTCCAGGTGGTTCTCCAGCACCCGCAACAGCCAACTGAACACCGTCACGATGAACACGTAATAAAACGCCACGGCCAGCATGGTCTCCATTACCAGGAAGTTCTGGGTGTAGAGTTGTTGGCCCACCAGCAGGATTTCCGAAAGCGAAATCACCGACACCAGCGAGGTGAGCTTGACGATGGTGATGTATTCGTTGGCCAGTGTGGGCAACGCAACCCGCAGCGCCTGCGGCACCACAATCAAGCGCTGCACGCCGCGATAACCCACGCCCAGCGCCTTGCCGGCTTCGCGCTGCCCCTTGACCACCGCCAGCAGGCCGCCCCGATGGATCTCGGCGATGTAGGCCGCCTCACTCAGCACCAGGGCGATCAGGCCCGCGGAGTAGGGGTTGGACAGCACCACGCTGGTGGACGGAAACACCTGCGGCAGGTTGTAGACGAAGATCAACAGCACCAGCAACGGCAGGCTGCGGAAGAACCAGATGTAGACGCCAGCGGAGTCCCGCAGCCAGCGGCGCTCCGACTGCCGCGCCAGGGCCAGGAAAAACCCCAGCACAATGCCCAGCAGCCAGGTTTCCAGGCTCAGTTCGACCACGGTGCCGACGGCTCGCCAGAAGTCGCCGTTCCATAACAAGCCCAGGGTGTAGTGCCAATCGAATTGCATAAAGGTGCTCCGCGTTTCAGTTACCCAGTGCCGCACTGATCTCGGCGGCGTTCGGCTCGGCCAGGTTGTAGCGCGCCAGCAGCTTGCCGTAGCTGCCGTCCTGCTTGATCTGGCTCAGGGCGCCGGTCAGCGCCTGGAGCAGTGCCGGGTTTTCCTTGCGCACGGCCAGGCCGACCACCACCGGGTAGATCAACTCGCTGGAGCTGATCACGGTTTTGCCTTGCAGTTTTTCCACGGTGATCTTGGCGACCGCCGCGTCTTCCATCTGCACGTCCACCGCCTGGGCGAGCAGGGCCTGGGCGGCTTCCGGAGACGTCGGGAACTCACGCGACTCGATCGCCGGCTTGCCCGCAGGGAGGCAGTAGTCCGCCGAAACCTTGTTCAGCTTTGGCACCCACGACGCGCCCTTGATCGACCCGACGCGCTTGCCGCACAGGTCTTCCGGGCGCTGGGGCTTGAAGTCGCCGGCACTGAGCACCATCAGCGAAGAACCGGTCTTCAAGTAGCTGAGGAAATCCACCTGTTTGGCGCGCTCGGGGGTGACGTACAGCGCCGAGGCCACCACGTCGAAACGCCGGGCGTTGACGCCGAGGATCAGGTTGGCGAAACGGGTGTCGAGAAAACGTGGTTTGAGCCCCAGTTGCTTGCCCATCAGTTGCATGAACTCCGGGTCGAAACCGGCCGGGGTCTTTTGCTCAAGGTAGGTGTAAGGCGGGTAGGTGAGGTCGGAGCCGATGGACAGCTCGCCCGGTTTCAGGGTGCCCTTGATTTCGGCAGCCGACAGCAGCGGCGTCACGCACGCCAGGGTGATCGCTAGCGCCAATGTGCGCAGGGTGTTCTTGCCCGTCAGACCTTTTTGCATATTCGTCGCCTCGGTTGCTGGATGCAGGGAGATTTGGATTGTTCAACAATCCTGTATTAGCTAGTAAGCGGTTATCGTGCCAACTAATGACTTTTTCAGGTTTTTGATGGGTTTTGACGCGTGAGACAGCCGTTTTTTGCAAGCGCGCACCCCAATTCGGGGCAATTCGTTACCGGGCGCCACGTTGTGAGGCAGGCATTTCGCGGACCATAAAGGACGCACTTATTGATAAAGTGCCGATTCGAAACCATGAGTGAACAGCAATGACGTCGACCTCCCAACGCCGCTCAACCCTGATTGCCTTGTTGGTCGCCGTCACCTTCTTCATGGAGAACCTCGATGCCACCGTGATCGCGACCGCGTTGCCGGACATCGCCAAAACCTTCGGCGTGGGCGCGGTGGACGTGAACATCGGTATGAGCGCCTACATGCTCGCCGTCGCGGTGTTCATTCCCATCAGCGGCTGGCTGGCCGACCGCTTTGGCTCGCGGCGGGTATTCGGTTGGGCAATCGTGCTGTTCAGCCTGTCGTCACTGCTGTGCGGGTGGAGCGACAGCCTGCAGACCTTCGTCGCCGCGCGCGTGTTGCAGGGCATCAGCGGCGCGATGATGGTGCCGGTGGGGCGCCTGGCGGTGCTGCGGGCTACCGAGAAAAAAGACCTGGTGCGGGCGATTTCATTCATCACCTGGCCCGGCCTGGTGGCGCCGATACTCGGGCCGCCGGTGGGCGGGTTTATCGTTACCCACGCGTCCTGGCCGTGGATTTTCTACCTCAACCTGCCGCTGGGCCTGCTGGCGCTGATTGCCACGCTGGTACTGATCCCCAAACACGACGAGGTCACGTCCCGCTCATTCGATTTCAGCGGCTTCCTGCTGGTGGGTGTCGCCAGCGCGGCGCTGTTGTACGGCGTGGAACTGCTCGGGCAAAGCCGTGGCAGCTTGTTGCAGGGCCTGTTACTCAGCGCTGCAGGCGTGATGCTCGGTGCCTTTGCCTGGCGCCATATGCGCCGGCATGCCCAACCATTGCTGGCGCTGGGTGTGGTGAGTGTGCGCACGTTCAGTGTGTGCCTGTGCGGCGGGTCGATTTTCCGGGTGGCCATCAGCACCTTGCCGTTCCTGCTGCCGCTGATGTTTCAACTGGCGTTCGGCCTTTCTGCATTCGATGCGGGGTTGCTGGTGCTCGCGGTATTTGCCGGCAACCTGGCGATGAAGCCGTTCACCACGGCGGTGATGCAGCGCTGGGGCTTTCGTCCGGTGCTGATGATCAACGGCATCCTTGGCGTGCTCGCGATTGCGGCCTGTGCGCTGCTGGACGAGCGCATGAGCTGGGCGCTGATCCTGTTCATTCTGTTCGTGGGTGGCCTGTCACGCTCCATGCAGTTCACCTTGTTCAACACCCTGGGGTTCGCTGATATACCCAAGGCGCAGATGAGCGACGCCTCAACCTTGTTCAGCATGTTCTTCCAGCTGAGCATGGCCATGGGCGTGGCGATTGGCGCGCTGTTGTTACGTTTTGCCATGAATTTTCACGGCAATACCGGGCAGGCCGCCACCGCCGATTTCCAGCTGACGTTTCTTCTAGTGGCGGTGATCGCCGGCGTGGCGCTGCTGGATAACCTGCGGCTGCCGCCCCAGGCCGGTGAGTCGGTTTTGCAGCGAAAGTGAACCCACGATACCTTCGGGGTATGAAGCAACACCTATTGAATATTGGACGGCTTGCGTCCCCCGCATCACTCTGCGGTGAAGTACATACGCAGGGCCCATAACAATAAAAGGCGCAACCATGACCGTGCTATTGAGTGAGCGCAGCCAGATTTTCGACCGTGCAGATGCCTATGCCGTGTCCGACTACGTCAACCAGCATGTCGGCAGCCACTGCATCCGCCTGCCGCCCAAGGGCCGCCCGCAGGCGAGCATCAGCCACCGGACCTTTTCCAGCCTGGACCTGTGCCGCATCAGCTACGGCGCGCCGGTGCGGGTGACCTCGGTGGCGCTGGAAACCATCTACCACCTGCAGATCCTGCTGCACGGCCACTGCCGCTCGAGCTCCCGTGGCGAAGAACAGGTGTTGGGCCCCGGCGAAGTGCTGCTGATCAACCCGGATGACCCGGTAGACCTGACCTATTCCGCCGACTGCGAAAAATTCATCGTCAAGGTGCCCGTGCGCCTGCTGGAAAACGCCTGCCTTGAGCAGCACTGGACGTTGCCGCAGCCGGGCATCCGTTTTGCGGCTCCGCGCCACGCACTTGCCGAAATGGGTGGGTTCCTGCAATTGCTGGGGCTGATCTGCCATGAGGCCGAAAACGCCGCCGAACCCGAAGTGCAGGGCCTGTACGAGCGCATTGTGGCGAACAAGCTGTTGGCGCTGCTGGCCAGCAACGTCCTGCGGGTGATTCCGCGACCGGATCAGGGTGGGGGCTTTGAAGCCGTGCGTCAGTTCATCGAGGAGCACCTGGCCGACGACATCAGCGTCGAACAACTGATGGCCATCGCCAGGGTCAGCGAGCGTTCGTTGTATACCTTGTTTGAACGCCAGGTCGGCCTGTCACCCCGTGACTACATGCGCCAGCGCAAGCTGGAGCGGGTGCACGCCATGCTGCAACTGGCCACGGCGCGCAGCGTGACGGAGGTGGCGCTGGATCATGGGTTTGTGCATTTGGGGCGGTTCTCCGAGGCCTATCGCAAACGCTTTGGCGAGCTGCCTTCGCAAACGTGGAAGCGCCGGCTCGCGCCAGGCGGATAACGAATTGCAGTCAGCGGATATTGAGGGGTAGGGCAAGCACATAAGGTGGGGGGGCCTGATACAAGAACAACCGAGGGCCTACCCCATGATCAGCACATTCGACCGACTCGCCCGACAATTGCGCGACTCCGTCCAGGAAGATCCCGCCACTGGGGTGTTCCGCTGCCGCCGCGACATCTTTACCGACCCCGACCTGTTTGCCCTGGAAATGAAGCACATTTTCGAAGGCGGTTGGGTCTACCTGGCACACGAAAGCCAGGTGCCGGAGATCAACGACTACTTCACCACCTGGATCGGCCGCCAGCCCGTGGTCATCACCCGTGACAAACACGGCACGCTGCACGGCCTGGTCAACGCCTGCGCCCACCGTGGCGCGATGCTCTGCCGCCGTAAACAAGGCAACAAAGGCTCGTTTACCTGCCCTTTCCACGGCTGGACCTTCAGCAACGCCGGCAAGCTGCTCAAAGTGAAGGACGCCAAGACCGGCGCCTACCCCGACAGCTTCGACTGTGACGGCTCCCACGACTTGAAACGCCTTGGCCGCTTCGAAAACTATCGCGGCTTCCTGTTCGGCAGCCTCAGCGAGACGGTGCCGGAGCTGAGCGACTACCTGGGTGAGACCCGGGTGATCATCGACCAGATGGTCGACCAGGCCCCGCTGGGGCTGGAGGTGCTGCGGGGCAGTTCGTCATATGTGTATGACGGCAACTGGAAGCTGCAGATCGAAAACGGCGCCGACGGTTATCACGTCAGCTCCGTGCACTGGAACTACTCGGCGACCATGGGCCGGCGCAATTACGAAGCCGAAGGCACGCGCACCGTGGATGCCAATGGCTGGTCGAAAAGCCTGGGCGGCGTGTACGCCTACGAGCATGGCCATATCCTGCTGTGGACGCGCCTGCTCAACCCCGAAGTGCGTCCGGTGCATGCCCATCGCGAGGCGCTGGCCGAGCGCCTGGGCCAGGAACGCGCCGATTTTATCGTCGACCAAACCCGCAACCTGTGCCTCTACCCGAATGTGTACCTGATGGACCAGTTCTCCACGCAGATCCGCGTGGTACGGCCAATCGCGGTCGACAAGACCGAAGTCACGATCTACTGCATGGCGCCCAAGGGCGAAAGTGCCGAGGAACGCACCACGCGCATCCGCCAGTACGAAGATTTCTTCAACGTCAGCGGCATGGGTACACCGGACGACCTGGAAGAATTCCGCGCCTGCCAGACCGGCTACCAGGGCGCGACCACCTTGTGGAATGACCTCAGCCGCGGCGCCAAACAGTGGGTCGAAGGCCCTGACGAAAACGCCCGGGCCATGGGCATGAATCCGCAGCTCAGTGGCGTCAAGACCGAGGACGAAGGCCTGTTCGTGCGCCAGCACGCCCACTGGGCCCAGAGCCTGCAACGCGCTATCGAACGGGAGCAGCAAGGTTTGATCGCGACGGACAAGGAGGTGCTGGCATGAGTGCTTCCCGTGACCGCCTGCTGGACTTTCTGTACCGCGAAGCCCGCCTGCTGGATGACCGCCAGTGGGATGAGTGGCTCGAATGCTATTCACCCAAGGTCGAGTACTGGATGCCGGCCTGGGACGACCACGACACGCTGACCGAAGACCCCCAGAGCGAAATCTCGCTGATCTATTACCCCAGCCGCGACGGCCTGGAAGACCGGGTGTTCCGGATCAAGACCGAGCGCTCCAGCGCCAGCACCCCGGAGCCGCGCACCGCGCACCTGATCACCAACCTCGAAGTGCTGGCCGACGACGGGCAGCACGTGGAGTTGCGTTTCAACTGGCAAACCCTCAGCCATCGCTACAAGACCACGGATACGTACTTCGGTACCTCGTTCTATCGCCTCGACATCCGCGCCGAACAGCCGCTGATCACGCGCAAGAAGGTGGTGCTGAAAAACGACTACATCCATCAGGTCATCGATATCTACCACATCTGAGGACACGCCCATGACGTACTCCATTGCCCTGAACTTCGAGGACGGGGTAACCCGTTTCATCGACTGCAAGGTGGGTGAAAAGGTCCTCGACGCGGCCTTTCGCCAACGTATCAACCTGCCCATGGACTGCTCCGACGGTGTGTGCGGCACCTGCAAATGCCGCTGTGAAACCGGCGCCTATGATTTGGGCGACGACTACATCGAAGACGCCCTGAGCGAGGATGAAGCCGCTGAGCGCCAGGTGCTCACCTGCCAGATGGTGCCGCAGTCGGACTGCGTGATTGCCGTGCCGGTGCCGTCCGGTGCCTGCAAGACCGGCACCGCGCAATTTGCCGCGACGGTGGCGAGTATTACCCGGCATGCCGATGCAGCGTTGGAAGTCAGCTTCGAACTGGATCAGGCGCCGGTGTTCCTGCCGGGGCAATACGTGAATATCGGCGTGCCCGACAGTGGGCAGACCCGCGCGTATTCCTTCAGCAGTCGCCCCGGCGACAAACGCGCGAGCTTCCTGATCAAGCATGTGCCCGGCGGGTTGATGAGTGGCTGGCTGGAGCGTGCCCAGCCGGGCGACGCGGTGCCGATGACCGGGCCGCTGGGCAGTTTCTACCTGCGCGAAGTGGCGCGGCCACTGCTGTTGCTGGCAGGTGGTACGGGGCTGGCGCCGTTCCTGTCGATGCTTGAAGTGTTGGCCGAGCGCGAGGAAACCCGGCCGGTCACGCTGGTCTACGGCGTGACGCGGGACCAGGACCTGGTGATGGTCGAGGCGCTGGAGGCGTTCGCCCAACGCCTGCCCAACTTCGGTTTTGTCACCTGCGTGGCTGACCCCCAGACCGCGCACCCCCGGCAGGGGTATGTCACCCAGCACATGGCCGCTGACGTGCTGAACGATGGCGACGTGGATGTGTACCTGTGCGGGCCGCCACCGATGGTCGACGCGGTACGCCAGCACTTCAAGAACCAGGGCGTCACCCCCGCCAGCTTCCACTACGAGAAGTTCACCCCCAACGCCATCGTCACCGGCGACGCCGCCTGAGGAATCCCCCATGACTCCACGTTTCAACACCCAGGTTGCGCTGGTGACAGGCGCCGCCCAGGGCATCGGCCGGCGGGTTGCCGAGCGTTTGCTGGAAGAGGGCGCCTGGCTGGTGGCCGTCGATCGCTCGGAACTCGTGCATGAATTGCAGCATGAGCGGGCGCTGATCCTCACCGCCGACCTGGAGCAGCATGCCGAATGTGCCCGTGTGATGGCCGCTGCCAAGGCACGGTTCGGGCGTATCGACATCCTGGTCAACAACGTCGGCGGGACCATCTGGGCCAAGCCCTTCGAGCACTACGCCGATAACGAAATCGAAGCCGAGGTGCGCCGCTCGCTGTTCCCGACCCTGTGGTGCTGCCATTGCGTATTGCCCTACATGCTGGAGCAGGGCAGCGGTGCCATCGTCAATGTCTCGTCCGTGGCCACGCGCGGAGTGAACCGTGTGCCGTATGGCGCGGCCAAGGGCGGCGTCAACGCCTTGACCGCGTGCCTGGCCCTGGAGACCGCCGGCAGCGGCATTCGGGTCAACGCCACCGCACCCGGTGGCACCGAGGCGCCACCGCGGCGGATCCCGCGCAACAGCCAGCCCCAGAGCGACCAGGAGCGCGTCTGGTACCAGCAGATCGTCGACCAGACCCTCGACAGCAGCCCGATGAAGCGCTACGGCAGCATCGACGAACAATCCGGCGCGATTCTGTTTCTCGCCTCTGATGAGGCCTCCTACATCACGGGCGTCACCTTGCCGGTAGGAGGCGGCGACCTCGGCTGACCCAGCGCCGTACCTGCAGACACTACTCACAACAACAATAATGAGAGCACTGCCATGCGTACCCATGACGTCAATTCGATTATCGATAATGCCCATTTCAATCGTTTCCACTGGCTGGTGGTCAGCCTGTGTGCTGTGCTGTTGATCTTTGACGGTTATGACTTGTTCATCTACGGCGTGGTCTTGCCGTCGATCATGAAGGAATGGGGACTATCGCCCCTGCAGGCCGGCGCTCTGGGCAGTTATGCGCTGTTCGGGATGATGTTCGGCGCGCTAGTCTTCGGCAGCCTGGCCGACAAGTTCGGTCGCCGCAAAGGCATCGCCATCTGCTTTGCCTTGTTCAGCGTCGCCACGGTGATTAACGGTTTTGCCAGCAACCCGACTGAGTTCGGAATCTGCCGGTTTATTGCCGGGCTCGGCTGTGGCGGCCTGATGCCCAATGCGGCCGCACTGATTACCGAATACGCACCGAAGAAAATGCGCAGCATCCTGATGGCGGTGATGTTTGGCGGGTACTCGCTGGGCGGCATGCTGTCGGCCGGCGTGGGGATTTTCATGCTGCCGCGTTTTGGCTGGTCGTCCATGTTCTTCGCCGCGGCGATCCCGCTGCTGCTGATGCCTTTGATTGTGTACTGGCTGCCTGAGTCCATCGGGTTCCTGATTCGCCAGGGCCGCAATGAACAGGCGCGTGAGCTGCTGAAGCGCCTGTCGCCGCAGACCCGGATCGACCCGCAAGACCAACTGCTCGTCAGCGCCGGTAAAGGCAAGGGCGCTTCGGTGCTGGAGTTGTTCCGCCACGGCCTGGCCTTGAGGACGGCGGCGATCTGGATCGCGTTTTTCTGCTGCCTGTTGATGGTCTACGCCCTGAGTTCCTGGCTGCCCAAACTGATGGCGGGTGCCGGTTACAGCCTGGGATCGAGCCTGTCGTTCCTGCTGGCGCTGAATTTTGGCGGCATCGCCGGGGCGCTTGTCGGTGGCTGGCTGTGTGACCGGCTTAACCTGGTGAAGGTGGTGATCGGTTTCTTTATCGCCGCGCTGCTCTCCATCAGCCTGCTGGGTATCAAGAGCCCGATGCCGGTCCTGTACCTGCTGATCTTTTTTGCCGGCGCCACCACCATCGGCACGCAAATCCTGCTGTACGCCGGCGCCGCACAACTCTATGGCTTGAACATTCGAGCCACCGGCCTGGGCTGGGCTTCCGGTATCGGTCGTACCGGCGCCATCGTCGGCCCGCTGCTGGGCGGCGCGCTGATGGGGATTGAACTGCCGCTGCACCTGAACTTCATGGCCTTTGCCATCCCCGGGGCCATCGCCGTGCTGGCAATGACGGCGTATGCGCTGAATGAACGTCGGGGCCGGCAGGAGGTGATCGCCGCCCCGGCGCAGTAACTGTCGATAACAATAACTAAGAGCAACGACATGAACACACAACGTATCTGGCTATCCCTGTTGGGCGTGCCCCTTGCGGCGACGGCGGCCGAAGGCGGGTTTTTCGAGGAATCCACCGCCACCTTGCAGGCGCGCAACTATTACTTCAGCCGCGATTTCTCGGACATCGTCGGCGCCAACAAGCAATCAAAGGCAGAGGAGTGGGGCCAGGGTTTTATCCTGACCTATAAATCCGGCTACACCCCGGGGCCCGTGGGCTTTGGCCTGGATGCCCTGGGCACCCTCGGCCTCAAGCTCGACAGCAGCCCGGACCGCACCAATACCGGCCTGCTCCCGGTCAAGGGCGACGGCAGCGCCCCGAATGATTACAGCCGTTTGGGCCTGACCTTCAAGGCCAGGTTTTCCAGGACCGAATTGAAGGTCGGCGAACTGCAACCGAACCTGCCGGTGCTGGCCTTCAGCGATATCCGCTTGCTGCCGCCGAGCTATCAGGGCGTGAGTGTCAGCTCCGGCGAAATCGCCGGCCTTGCGCTGCAGGCCGGGCACTTGACCACCTCCCGCCTGCGCAACGAAGCCGGCGACGAGAAAATGATCGCCATGCTCGGCCATGTGCCGCAACGCGGCGCTGAAAGTGATGGGTTCAACTACGTCGGCGGCGACTACGCCTTCAACACCAACCGCACCAGCGTCAGCTACTGGCATGGCCAACTCAAGGACATCTACCGCCAGGACTTTGTCGGCCTCAAGCATAGCCAGCCAATGGGCGAGTGGACGCTCGGCGCCAACCTCGGCTACTACGATGCCCGGGAAGACGGCGACAAACTGCTCGGCAAGATCGACAACCAGGCGTTTTTCTCGCTGCTGTCGGCCAAGCATGGCGGCCATATCTTCTACGTCGGTTATCAAGCCATGTATGGCGACAGTGCCTTCCCGCGGGTCTTCGCCAACATCACGCCGCTGGGCAACGAAGTACCCACCTACGAGTTTGCCTACACCGACGAGCGCTCCTGGCAAGTGCGGTACGACTATGACTTCGTGGCGCTGGGCATTCCGGGGCTGACCACCACCGTGCGTTATATCACCGGCAACAACGTGACCACCGGCGCGGGTTATGAAGGCAAGGATCGCGAGCGCGACCTGGATATCGGCTATGTGGTGCAAAGCGGCACATTGAGCGGCCTGGGCATTCGGGTGCGCAATGTCATGGCCCGTTCAAACTACCGCAGCGACATCGACGAGAACCGGCTGATCCTCAGTTACACCTGGAAGCTGCTTTAAACCCCGCCCTGGCACGTGCCCATGACCTGGTAGTTGAGGGTGTGGCTGACGCCCTGGCTGTCGAGGTAAACCATCGTCGCCGGTTCTACCTGGCAACTGCCGGGCACGGGTGTGATTGAAACGATGTGCTGGATATCCGGTGCTCCAGCGCTACCGGCCGCCAGGGTGCCGGTAGCGGTGATGAGCAGGATCAGGCCGAGCCATTTGATATTCATGATGAGTCCTTCTGTGAGTAGGGTTCATTTTAGTGATTGCCGCAGCGGGATAAAGACAGGAACAGGTGAATGACTCGTACGTATCAGGTAGCAATCGAGGGGCAACGCTGATGGATCTGCTCAATGGCATGCAGGTGTTCGCCCGAGTTGTCGACACAGGCAGCTTTGCTGCGGCGGCTGCGGCCTTGGACATGTCCGGCGCACACGTGTCGCGGTTGATCGCCGAACTGGAAAAACACCTTGAGACCCGACTTTTGCAGCGCACCACTCGGCGCCTGAGCCTTACTGATTCGGGCGAGCGTTTCCTGTTGCGCTGTCGCGACATTCTTGAGGACGTGAGGGACGCCACCGCCGAAGCCAGCGGCGCCCACCTCAAGCCGCGTGGGCGGTTGCGGTTGCATTGCATGAGCGGGCTTGGCGTGCTGATCACACCATTGATTGCCCGCTACAGCGAGCAGTACCCGGACGTGTCCATCGAGTTGACCCTGTCCCAGCACAACCCGGACCCGCTTGAAGAGGGCCACGACGTAGTGATCTCCATCGCCCATTCGTTGCCGGATTCGGCGCTGGTCAGCCAGACGATCGGGCAGTTGTTCAGTGTGCCCTGTGCGGCACCGGGGTATCTGGCCCGGTACGGCGTGCCCGAGCATCCGCAGCAGTTGATGCAGCATCGACGGTTGCATCTGCAGGATTTCCAGGAGGATGCGTGGTTGTTCAAGGGGCAAGAGGGCGAGATTGCGATTTCGCCGGGTGACACCTTCAGGACCAATGTCGCGGATGCGATGGTCAAGGCGACGCAGGAAGGAATGGGCATCAGCTTGTTGCCGTTCTTCAGCGCCAACCCGGCGCTGCGCGAGGGCTCGTTGGTGCGGCTGTTGCCCGGATATCGGCTACGGGAGCGGAGCATTTTCGCGGTGTATCCATCAAGGCGCTTTCTGGATGCCAAGGTGCGGACGTGGGTCGGGTTTTTGCAGGCGCGATTGCCGGGGTTGTTGGCGGAGCAGTTGGCAGTGATTGAGGCACCTTGAGGCTAGCGCGTTGCCGTACGGCGAATGTAGCGCGCCGGCGACGAGCCCAGTGTCTTGCGAAACATGCTGATGAAGGAACTGACCGACTCGTACCCCAGCGCCTCGGCGGTTCGTTGCACCGACTCGCCCTCGGCCAGGCTCTGCAAGGCCACGATGATTTGCCATTGTTTGCGCCATTGGCCAAAAGTCAGGCCTGTTTCGCTCTTGACCAGGCGGGCCAGGGAGCGCTCGCTCATGGCCACCTGGCGTGCCCACTGGGCCATGGTGCAACGGTTTGACGGGTCCTGGGCCAGGCCGCGGGCGATGAAGCGCAACTGCGTAGCAGCGGGGAGCGGCAGGTACAACTGCTCCGAGGGAGCCAGTTCCAGTTGTTCAAGAAGCACGCTCGCCACGCGCGAATTGGCAGAGGCAGGCGGATAATCCTGGGGCTGGGCGCTCAGGTGCAGGATCAACGCCAGGGCCAGCGGCGAAAGCACCAGCGTGCAGCATTTTTCCGGTAGCGCGGCGGCGCCGGGCTCGACAAACAGATAGCCGATCCTGCCGTTGGCGGTCACCCGGTTGCTGTGGGCGATACCGCCCGGAATCCACACGCCGAAGCCCGACGGCACCATCCACACGCCATCCTCTACGGTACACACGATACCGCCGTGATATGCCACCACCAGTTGGCCTTTGCGGTGGCTGTGCACGGGGAATTCGGTGTCGTTGCGCTGGCTGCCGAGCATCAACGCGACGGCGGGCTGATCAAAACTGTCCAGTTCGAATTGATCAACGCCCTGGAGCTTCATCTCGCCCATGTTGCACCGCCTCAATTGTCTGAAATTGATTATATCCTGGCAGCATACTCAATATCGGCACGACCTTGCAGTCCCTACCATCTTCATCAAGGCGATCAAGGTGATTGCCGACTGCGAGATTCAACCGATGCTCAGCGAAATCACGATTGCCCACCTCTACATTCCTCCGTTCTTGCTCTACGTCGGCGTTGCAGCCCTGGTGTACGGGCTACTGGAGCGGGCCCTGCGGCGCTGGCTGGATTGGGCCTGGCACCCCAGCCTGGCGCGTTTCTTTGTGTCGCTGATCGTGCTCTCGACCTTGGTTCTGAGCTTTTGAGGGCAGCGCGATGATCATCAAACACATCCTCAAGACCCTCGTCACCCTGGTGCTCGGGCTGGCCGCATTGCTGTTCTGCACGCAACTGTGGCGTGCCTATGAGTTGGCCCCCTGGACGCGGGACGGGCGTGTCAGCGCGCAAGTCATCCGTATTGCCCCCGAGGTGTCCGGCCAGGTCGAACACCTGCTGGTGGGTGACAACCAGTGGGTCGCCAAGGGCGCGTTGCTGTACCAGATCGATCGCAGCAGCTACTTGCTTGCCCAGCAACAGCGCACGGCCGAGCTTGCCGAGGCGCGCAGTGTTTTCGAGCAGCGCAGTGCACAGCTCAAACGCCGCAACCAGCTCGGCGATGCGATTGCGCGGGAGGAAACCGACAATGCAGCCCGGGACCTGGCGGTGGCCAGGGCGCGCCTGGATGCGGCCCGCAGCCAACTGGCCCATGCGCGGCTGGATCTGGATCGCACGACGATTCGTTCGCCGGTCGACGGCTATGTGACCCAGTTGCGGCTGCAGCCGGGTGACTACGCGGCAGCGGGCGAGACCAATATCTTTGTGGTCGATAGCCATAGCTTCTGGGTCACCGGTTACTTCGAGGAGACCAAGCTGGCTGGTGTTCGGGTGGGGGCTGTGACGTCCATCAAGCTGATGGGTTTTTCACCGCTGCTCGAAGGGCATGTGGCGAGCATTGGTCGGGGCATTGCCGACGGTAACGAGCTGCGCAGTAACAGTGGTTTGCCCCAGGTGGCGCCTACGTTCAGCTGGATACGCCTGGCCCAGCGCGTGCCCGTGCGGATTGAACTGGACAAGGTGCCGCCCGGTGTGGAGTTGGCGGCGGGGATGACCGCCAGCATCGAGGTTGCCGAGGAGGGCACGGCGCCGCGCTGGAGGCTGGTGCAATGGCTTCAGGCGTTCATGTGATGCTCCGTGCACTGCGCATGCTGGGGGCATGGGAAGCTGCTACCTCGGGCTATGTGCTGCGTAGTCTTTTGGCGGCCTCATTGGCCCTGTGGCTGGGGTTCCAATTACACCTGGATTCGCCGTTCTCGGCCGCCTCAACCGTGTTGTTGCTGATCCATCCGCTGCAGGGGGCAGTGGTTGGCAAGGGCTTCCACCGGGCACTGGGCACCCTGGTGGGGTTGGCTGTGGCATTGGTCCTGACCAGCCTGTTCGCCCAGCAAATGCTGCTGTTTATCCTCGGGATCGGGGTATGGCTGGGCCTTTGTGTCGGCGCCATGACCGTGCTTCGGCACTACCAGGCCACGGCGGCGGTGGTCGCCGGCTACACCGTTTGCCTGGCCCTGGGGCCCGCCATCGTCGCGCCACAGCAAGGTTTCGAACATATCGTCGGGCGGGGCACGGCCGTTGTTCTGGGGGTGTTGAGCCTGAGCCTGGTGGCCACATTATTCAGCCGCAAGACCGTCGAGCGCACACTGACCATGGCACTTCGCGACGTCTCGTCGCGCACCCTGCGGTTATTGGCCGTGCGGTTTGACGGCGGGCCGGCGCGTGCGCAGGACCCGCTGGCCATCGATATCAGCAAAGTGGACGACCTTCTCGGGATTGGTCGGGGCGAGTCGGTGCTGATCCGCGCCAGGCTGGCGACCCTGCAGGCAGGACTTGCGTATCTGCATGCCGTGGTGCTCGACGAATGCGCGATACCTTCGCACGCTGGAATCGGCGCACAGTTGCGCCAGCTGGCTGAAGCCATGCCCGGGTTTTGCGTGGCGGCCGATCGTGTCCGGGAGCTGCAAGCCAGCCTTGAACCAGGCGCGAGCCAGCGGCGTCTGAATGAACCATTGGCCGAACTGGCCAGCGCCTTGTCGAGTTTTGCCTGCCTTGAGCGCGCGCCCCTGCCGCCGGCCCGCGCCGTGGGGTTTCACCGACACTACGGCGCTGCACTGCGTAACGGTGTGCGAGCGTTGCTGGCCACGCTGGCGACCGGTGCTGTCTGGTACCTCACCGGCTGGGACCAGGGGCCAACCTTGCTGGCCGTACTGGGTCCGTTCTGCACCTTGTTGGCCACCAGCGCGGCGCCCGAGCAAGGCATTGCGAGCCTTGCCAGGGGAACCTTCTACGCAATCCTGGCAGCGGCGGGGTGCAAGTTCCTGCTGTTGCCGCACATCAGCGGGTTCGGGTTGCTCACGGTGGTGCTGGTTGCGTTCTGGGCGGTCGGGATTCATGCCACGACCCGGCCGCGCCATGCCCTGCAAGGCGTCGCCTACCTAATTACGTTCAATACCCTGGTCGGCACCGCCGGGACCGCCCAATACGACTTCGCTGACTTCGCGAATCAAGCCCTGGCCTGGATGGTGACGCCTGCTATCTGCCTGCTGGCCTTCCAGTTGCTGCCGGGGAAACCCGCCAGCCACGCCGACGTCCTGAGGACCGCGCTGCACAAGGACACACGCCGGTTACTGCGTCACGGGCACCGCATGGATCTTCTGAAGTGGCAGGCCACGCAACAGCACCGGATGGTTGCCCTGCAAGCGCTGTCGGGCGCCGATGAGGCCGGTGCCGTCTCGCTTCAACTGGGTCGACAGTTAAGGTTGCTGCACCGCAAGACACGCGACCTGGAGCCTGATTCGTCAATCGCCAGGTGTGTGCAAGCGGGCGATCGGCGTATTGCCAGATATGCCTTCGATTCAGCGATCAGCGCGGCCCAGGCCCGGCGTACGTCGAGATCACTGATCCGCCTTGGTGCCCGCGACCTGGCTGCTTGTTACCGGGATTTGGCGGGGTTGCTCGACCAATACCAGCGTGCCGATATCCGAACCCGTTTCAGCTAAAACAACGAAGGTGAGATGAAATGAAGCAACTCCTTATCTGGACGCTTTTCGGGATGATTGTGTCTGTGCCAATGGCGGTGCAGGCATCGGACGGGGCTGAGGCGCTGGCCCGCTGGCAACAGCAATTCAAACAAGAGCAAAAAAAGCTCGCTGAGCACCGGGCGGCTGGCCGCGATTCAAGGCCCAAGGCCGATCGCCAGCGATGAGCCGGTTCCCGGTCGATTGCAATCTATTCGGAGCGAAGTGACGAGTTCGGTGTGATGCCCGGCGGTGCTGTTGCTTTATAGGCTGTCCGGGTCGCCGAAGAACATTTTGACTTGGCTCTAGCACCGTGTTTTCAAGCGCAGAAAATTCAAATGTGCCCCCAGTTTTGTCCCCACTCGCGCGCCTTAGACGAGCGATCGCGGATGGCGATTTTTTTTGGGGGGGGGTGGCTGGTATTCAGCGAGCCTCCTCATGCTAGAGACAACCCGTATCTGGCAAATCCTTAGCCGTTCAGAAAAGGGCATGGGTATGTGTCGATACCGTAGGCGAGGAGGCGTATTACCTTTGCTTTCGCTGGTCAGTTAGCGTTTTGGCTAGGTCGCTGGCCAGTCGTTTGGCAAGTGCCGATGCACGTCCATTGCGTCATGAGGGAGTCTGATGACCTCAATCACGTCGTCGCTTGCCACGCGATAAAACACGATATGGCGTGGGCTTTTGACCATTCCAGGGGGGGGCTCGCTTGCTGACGTGAATAGATGAGGTGATAGCTGCGAAGACGAGGTTTGAGGTCATCACGGTCGTGGCTGCCGATGCTTAAGCGCCTTCACAGCAAGCTCAACGGGCAAGGGTTATACGATCTGGAAACCTGGATGACTGATTCCACTGCCGTAAGAGCAACCCGAGTCTCTTCTGGTGCCGAGGCTGTTTGGCCGTCCCAAGTACCGGCAGCGCAATAACATCGAACGTATGTTTGGCCGGCTAAAGGAGAACCGCCGCATCGTAACGTGCTTAGACAAGCTCGCGAAAATTTACGGGGCGATGGTTTCGCTGGCTGTGCTATGCGGTGTTTACGACATTACTTTTCGTACAGAGCCTAGACATCAGTCTGTAAACCTCTATCAACCAGCGAAACAGGGCAGGCTCGTCTCGCATCACTTGATGCATTCATGTATCGGCCTGTAGTTTCTAGTATCCTGTCTCGGAAATAAGCTGTTCAATTTTGTTGGCCTCTTGGGGGCCCGGCCAGCGTCGCCACTTCTCGCCATAGCCCTGCTATGACTCGTCGTGTCGCCCTGGCCGAACACCCAAGCCACTAGCCAAGAGAGAACGTATTTCCTAGACAGGACACTAAATTGCGACGCCATTGAGGCTGTCCCCCCCCCCAAAAAAATCATCACATCTGTAAGTTGAGAGTATGACAAACGGACACGTCACCCAAAACCTGGACCTTTACCTGAAACGTTCGGAGCCCGACTACGCTGTACTACTGAGAGGGAGGTGGGGTTGTGGGAAAACACACTTTATCAACCAGTACATTGAACATCGTTCCGGCAAGGGTCGCACACTCGTAAAAGTCAGCCTTTTTGGCCTTTCAAAAGTCTCGGACATTGAAGAATCCATCTTTCAGGAGCTTCATCCAGTGCTCGGTTCGAAAGCCGCCAGGCTATTGACTGCAACAGTCAAAGGCGCACTTAGCTCCACTCTGAAAGTTGATATTTTCGGAGACGGCGACCGAGAAACCGAATTCAAGATCAGCGCGAATGGCTTCAGTCTTCAGGAATTTCTTTTCAAAAACGACAATGACATCTGCCTGATACTGGATGACCTTGAACGAACACGCATACCACTCGAGGATATTCTTGGCTATATCAGCCATGCTGTTGAAATTTCAAAGATCAAAACGATCGTCATTGCCAACGAAGAAAAACTGACCGAAAAAGAAACGTATATAACCTTCAAGGAAAAGGTAATTGGCAAGACATTTGACATTACCCACGACAGCGACACCATCGTCCAAGAATTACTGGGCAAAACCTCTGCAAGTCAACTCCGCGATCACCACCAGCATGTTCATGATGTATACCTGACCTCCGGCCAGCAGAATATTCGAAACATACGATCCGCCATCGAGAGCTTCGAACCTCTGAGTCGCACTTTAGAAAACAGGATACTAAACAACTCACAGTTTATTCCTATATTTATTCGTAGCTACTTTGCCCTTAGCCTGGAACAACTTTCAGGCAACCTAAAAGAAGAGCAGCTTCGCTCCGAAACGCTGTACAGCAAGGGCAAGGAGTCTTGGCTCGAGAAAAAATACTTCGTTAAACACAGCCTCATCTTTGATGGTGCGCTTTGGGCAGACATCTTGTTCAGGAATATCACCGCGAATCTCAATGAGCGCACATTGGAACTTAATTACTTCCGAGACTCATCTGACGATACCCCAGATTACTGGGAAAGGCTTAGCGACTTTAAAAGGCTGGAACATACACAGCTCAACGCAGAGCTCCCAAAGCTCATTGACGACATTACAAACCACCATGAAAAACGACTTCCCGTTTACCTAGACAAACTGCTGCTGCTTTGCTTCCTGGCTGAAAAAAACATCATAAGCATCAGAAACAGCCAGATCACGAATTTTGCAAATGAGTACACAGAGACTCACAAAAACTCCGAATACTGGAAAACTCACCTCACTTCGGATAGCAGTTACTACGGCTCACGGCTTGACCTGAAAAGCGAGATGTTCAACAAAATCAAAAGCCAGTTGATCCAAGCCAATCAAGTCGTGTACGAGCGTGCACAGCAAGACCGAGCCGCCGAGCTAATACAAACCCGCGAGCGCGATTTCTACAACGCATTGATAGAAGGCGACATCCCCTACGTCCGGCATGAGCTTCATAAAAAGCACGCGCACAAGCATTTCTTTACAACTTTCAACCCCGAAGACTTAGCCAATGCACTGCTGTCCTCAAAAAACGCCACGCTGCAAGACGTTTCAACCATTCTGTTCGAGCGGTACGCACTCAATCATTTTATTGACAGGCAAAGCTACGCAGAAAACTTGATCGGCGAATTGCCTCTTTGGATCGACGTTTCTGTGGCATTTGAAGCTCACTTAGAGTCGATCGACTGTCGCTTCCAGAAATATATTCGCCATGAGTTCAGCAGGCAAACACTTTCCCGCCTGATCAATCTGCTTGAGGACCTGAAGTAACCCTATACACACTCTGAAATATCCATGGCAGGCCGCGGTTACAGCCAGTTCTCACTAGTGGCCTGTCCCGGAAATACGTTCTTTTTTGACGGTGTCTAGTGTACCCGGTTGGCGTTGGTATCCGATGTCTAACGGCTGGATGCTTCCAAACGACAAGCATGCGCTCGGCAACCGTGAACGCTGTCATAGGAGGCCGTGTATGGTGAAACCTGCTGTGACATAAGGGCTGGAGAGCATTCCAACCTCTGGAGCGCCTGATATCCGCTTGAGAGCCTCAGCATGAAGCGATGCAGGGAGGTTATTTATTAGGATACTGGTCACAGATGTAAGCGTGCTCATACGAACTTTCGCAACCGCCCTCGCCACCGCAATGGAGGGCTCAAGCCCGAGCTTGAGCCCTTCGCCTACCAGGTATGTAAGTGTGAAACATGCAGTGTCAGATATCTTCCAGGTTCCAGCCAGCGCGATGGCTTTTCGATTGAGCAAAAAGAGGTTAGGTAATGCAGCAGAGTCACTCGTACGAAACCTCTTTTAGAAATTGCGCGATGACCTTGAACCAGAGAAGCACGTGTTTAGTAATGCTAAGCGCAGTTGAAGATTTGGTGCGGCCACCTGCATAGCCGCAACGCTAATCGGGTGAATCGCCCCGGGTTTCGTAGACACCTCTTTGCCTTAAACTGAAGCCAATTAGGAGGTGCTATGAGCAACCCGCGTTACCCCGAAGAATTTAAAATTCAAGCAGTCAATCAAGTGACCGAAAAGAAGCTGCCTGTCGCTGAGGTAGCGGCCCGTCTTGGCGTGTCGACGCATAGCCTCTATGCCTGGATAAGGCGCTACAGCAAACCTCAAGAAGAACGGCAGCAGGATGAAGATCAGCATGCTGAACTGCGTCGTCTGCCAGCGGAACTCAAGCGCGTCACTGAAGAGCGAGACATATTAAAAAAGGCCGCCGCGTACTTTGCCAAGGAGTGCGGCTGAAGTACGCATTTATCAAGCAGCGCGCGGGCGACTATTCGATTCGACGGCTTTGCCTGACGCTTAAAGTCCATCCCAGCGGTTATTACGCCTGGCTGTCTGAACCGCAATCTGCACGCGCTAAAGACGACCAGCGATTGCTGGGCTTGATCAAGCATTCGTGGCTGGAGAGCGGCGGCGTTTATGGCTATCGCAAAATTCATGACGATCTGCGCGAGGTCGGTGAGGATTGTGGTCGTCATCGTGTTGCGAGGCTGATGCGTCTCGATGTTGTGGAACCCAACAAGGTTTGGGTCACCGACATCACCTACATTCGTACGTATGAAGGCTGGCTGTATTTGGCCGTGGTGCTGGATCTGTTTTTTCGTCAGGTCATTGGCTGGTCAATGAAGTCGCAAATGACCAGTGATTTGGCCATTGATGCGTTATTGATGGCGGTTTGGAGGCGTAAACCGAAGCAAGAGGTGATGGTTCATTCCGACCAAGGCAGCCAGTACAGCAGCTCCGATTGGCGCAGCTTTTTGAAGGCAAACAATTTGGTTGCCAGCATGAGTCGCCGAGGCAACTGTCATGACAACGCCGTGGCCGAGAGTTTTTTCCAGCTTCTGAAACGGGAACGGATCAAGCGAAAAATCTACACCACGCGGGAAGATGCTCGGAGTGATGTGTTTGATTACATCGAGATGTTCTACAACGTAAAACGCCGCCATGGTTTCAACAATCAGCTGTCACCGGTAGAGTTTGAAAAGCGTTACGCAATGAGCTTGCAAGGTGTCTAGAGAATCCGGGGCGATTCAACGTGACCTTCTGCGACGGGCCGAGTGGATATCACCAGATGGATGTGGTGGGGGAAGCCCTGTCGATTTCTCGCGCGCAAATGTTTCGGCTTGCCGAGGAAGCCGAGGTGCCCCCGGACGTTGCCGGCAGAATGATTGACGGCATTTGCGATGTGGCGAGCCGCTTGCAAGCATCGCCGAGAACCTATACCCACAGGTTATTACTCGAGACACCTTGCGCACGATCCAAGGCCGCATCGATCAGAACGTAGCTCAGTTACACCACGGTCATGCGGGCAGCAGTCGCCGCTGAAGATCGGGAGGAACGGGCGACTCCCATAATCAATGCTGCCGTGTGCTTCAAGCACCTAGGGTCCTGTGCCGCCGAAGACGTGGGTGTTGCCGGATGACCAAGGCTTGGTATTGATTTGAGCATTAAACTCACCTGATTGGGTTGGGATATCGCCTTGGTACACACAGTGAGCGTCGCCGCTACCGTTGACGCTTCATTCCTTGGCTAACACCAGCTCTGATCCGAAGTCACGAATGTTGGATCGGAAGCGAACCTCAAACACGCCTTGCGACATAGTATGTTCCTGCATCTTTGGGTAGCCACGCTAGGGTGGCTATCCCAATGTGCCAATCGCGGCGCTGACCATTTGTCCAAAATAATACAATTTTGTACTGACTTGTTGCCCTTACCTGTGCGCATTGGCATTATTTAGCCATCACTCGATGCCGGCGCAGGGATGGCCGCGACACGCTGCCTATTTCTGTGCGCCTAATTTGGCGCCAGCCTAGTGCTCATCTATCTCTGCATACCCCCCAATGTCTAACCTTTTGCGGTTCTATAAATGAGTTTCTTTCGAAAGCTCTTGGCTTTCATTGTCCAACTATTTAGTCGGAAGGATGAGCCTGATAGCGATGTATTGCCGAAAATTGATCCTGAGAAAATCCAAAAAGAGCTGCGCGTCGTCGAGCTGGCGCGGCTTCGCGGAGCTGCCGGAGTCCCCTCCAGTACTGCGACGCAGCTTTCAGATGTCGAGCACAGCATTCGGGGCAAATTGGGCGGAATGCGTGAACAGATACTCAAGTACGGTGAGCGATCCCTAAAAAGCGCCGACAACCGCTTGGACTCCATTGACGTGACCCGCGACATCAAACGCACTATCGCACTTGGCGAGGAGTTTGAGCGAAACGCCGATCAGGACATTTCCAAAATGGATGGCGAGTTGACGGAGCTTCAGCAAGCCGCCGAAGACAAGGCCCATGCGCTCGAAACCTTTCGTGAGCAAAACAAGTTGCAGCACAGGACTGCTGATGCTGCTGATGGGGATGCCAAATGGAAGAGCGGTGGCTTGCTGTTTGCGATGACGGTGGCCGAAGGCTTTGGAAACGCCTTTTTGTTTTCTGAGGGTATGGCCAGCGGATATGTGGGTGGGTTTGTCACCGCATTAATGCTGTCAGCGCTCAACGTGCTTGTATGCTTCTTTCTGGGCAGAGCCAGCGCCTATAAAAACCATGTCAAACCGTCCCGGATGTTCGCAGGCTATTTTGCGTTCAGTGCGGCTGTTCTCAGCATGGTCACTGTTGGCTTAGGAACTGCCTATTTCCGTTTTGTCCTGCCTCAACTTGAAGATGAATCGCAATCAGCTGTCGAGTTGATTCGTGCTTATTTACATGATTCGATCCTTCCATTTCAGGACATCAGCTCATGCGGCTTATTTGCGCTGACGGTCATTTTTGGAGTGGCAGCAGTCTATAAGGGCTACACCTGGACTGATCGTTATCCAGGGTACGCGAGGGTTTACCTGGCTTACGAAGACGCTCAACGCCGCTATGTCTTTGCTATTGAGGCGCTGCGGCATGTGCTGGAACAGCGCAAGCTTGAATCCCTGCTCCTGATCGATCAGAACGTTGATCGTGCAGCGGCAGCCATCCAGAATTTCAAGCGCAGCATGAGCCAGAAAACGGTCATCAAGAAAGTCGTGGATGAGCGGATGGTACTGGCCGACGAAACGCTCACTAACTTGGTCCGTAAGTATCGGATTGAAAACGAAATGGCCCGCCCTCGCGATAATCCGCCGCCGGCCTATTTCGACGAGCCGGTGACATTTGTTGAGGTCACCATGCCTGACTTCGGCACCGAGAAGGATGAGATCAAGCTCGCTGAGCAGGAACGCTTAATGAACGAAATGATCGCCAGCCTGGAGACGATAAGGGCGCGAATTCAATCGTCGTTTAATCAGAAATACGATCAAGTACAGCCGCTGCAGCAAATCGTTTTAGGGAGAGCATGATGGCAATTTATGCCCAGAAAAAAGGGCTTTCCGGTAAAACTTTCGGGTTGCTGGTTGGTGGTGTCGCTGTAGCTGCGGCTGCCTTGATGTTTTATTTCAATGCCACGCGTGAAACCTTCGATAAGGAGACGCTTTGCCCGTCCACAGGTCCCAAAGGGCAATACGTGGTGCTTATTGATAACACCTCACCTTTCCCGTTTACTCAGAAAATCGCTTTAGGCCAACGGCTTAAAACGATGGTCAATGAGGAACTCCCCGAAGGCTACCTGCTCTCCGTGTTTCTTCTCGGTGAAGATTTTAAGAGCAATGAGAAGCCGTTATTTGAGCGCTGCAATCCTGGTCAGTGGAAGGACAGGAATCAGCAGATGAGCAACAAGAAATTTGTCGAGCGCGACTTCAACCAGAAATTCGTAAAGCCGTTTGACGACATCGTGCACAAAATCTCGCTCGAAGAACGTAGCAAGAACTCCCCCATTTTCCAGATGCTGCAGCTAGTTGGCATCAATGGGTTTGAGCGCGCGCATGTGTCGGGCGAGCGCAGGCTGGTGATTTACTCTGACATGCTGGCGAACATGCCGGAGTTCAGCATGTATAAGGCCAACCTGCCGCCGTACGCGGATTTTCGTAAGACCGCTTATGGGCAAAATGCAGTGGCACCGGGCCTGCAAGGCAGCAGTGTAGCCATCAACCTGCTGGCAGCTGATCAGAAAGCCCTACAGAACACCAAGCTCTCCATGTTCTGGGAGCAATACTTTCAAGATAACGGCGTATCTGTGGAAGGTTTTTCCCGGGTCGAGGGGCTATAAGTGGACGTCAATAAATCGATCAAGCGCGTCAGCACCTACTTTGCGCTCGCGGTGCTGCTGAAAATCAGTTTGTCCGTCGCCAGCCTGAAGTTAAATGACCCCTTTTGGCTAGGGTTGGTCTTTCCTCTGGCGGTAATGATTGCATATTGGATTGTCGGCTATCTCGTTCGAGAAAAATGGGACAAGCAACTCACCGTAGCTAAGTTTGCCGATTCGGTTTACTACTTGGGCTTCCTGTTCACTGTCGCCAGCATCATTATCTGCTTGCTCGACATTGAGAGCATGGGTGACAACCTGAATGGTATGGCAACGCGATTCGGTGCGGCGATGGTTAGTACCGCGTTGGGTATGCTGGCGCGGATTATTCACACAGGGTTTCGTATCGACGCTAATGATGCGGTCCGAAGTGTCGAAGAACGTGCGATTCACGCGGCCGAAAACCTGGCTATCTCCTTTGACAACACTTTTCAACAGCTTGAAGTCTTCCGGGACAAGGTAGACGTCGCTTCTCGCGAAGCAGCGCAGAGTGTGAAGGAGCAGGTCAAGGCACTTTACGAACACAACATCAGTGCCACCGACGCTTACTTTGCCAATGCTACGCAGCAGAGCAATGAAGCCTTTGCTCTGATACTTGAAAACACCCGGCAATCCAGCGACAACTTGTTGAGCACGATCAATGAGCTGACCGAAAAGAGCGCGATTACGCTACGGCAGATGGAAGATAACGCATTGGATTTTGGCACGATGGCACGTGATCGTGTGGAGCAAATGATCTTTCCTGATGACCTGTTCACCCGCAAACTGGGTGGTTCAATCGAAACATTGGCAGGCACAACGGACAGCGTGAATGAAGGCGTTGCGTCCTTGGCAGAAGATGTTAAAACCGCTACGCGTCAAGTCACCACCGCCATTCGTAGCTTGAATGCTAAGACTCAAACACTCGATGAGAACCTGGTAGCCGTCGGTGCCATTGTGACGAGCCAGGAGCGCCTGGTGGATGCGATGAGACTACAGAGCAAAGAGGTTATGGAAAGTGTTGAGCGCGTACAGAAAGAGTACCTGGACTCGCTGGACGACCAGCAAGAGGATTACCTCAACGAAATCAAGGTTCGTCAGCAATCGGTAGAACGCATTGCAGATAAGCTGGATGCTTTGAATATCCGTATTGAAAGCGCCGATACTGTAGAGCGCCTGGGCAGGGACATCGCCGATGCTCTGAAAGGTGTGCGCGAAGTCAGTCAAACCAATCGGGAGATTTTGGCGGAGAGTCTTGAGCAGAGTTTGGCGCCGCTGGTTCGGGCTCTGGTTGAAAGTAACGAGAAACACCAGGGGGTTGCAGCGAGGATGGAGGAGAGTAATCGTTCAGTCCAAGCCGCTCACAGCCAGTTGGATGCGCTGATTAACAAGATTGATGATCTCACTGCGGTAGAGCAGGGCTCATCCACTCACTACGTTGAGCCAGAGAGCCTGGCTGAAGCGAGATCCGCCTGATGAGCGGAAAGAATGATCAAGTGTTTCAGCTCTCGCTTACCGAGATCTTTATCATCGTCTGCTTCATATTGCTGCTGCTGATGGGGTACCAGATTTTTAAGTTAACCCATAAAAATCAGGCGTTGAATGAAAAAATGTTGGCCTTCCAGGATCTGGATGTACGTGAGAATGCGATCAACAAGGCGGCCGAGGCACTGAAAGCGCGGATGACTGCGTTAGGCGTGCGTAAGCCCGATGAGATCATCAGCAAGCTGGTGGACGCATCGAAAGCAACTGCAGAGCTGGATCGCTTGAAAGTACTCATGACCCAAAAAGATCAGGAGCTGACTGCACTCGCGGCAATCGAAAAGGCCTTGATAGAGGTTGCTGGGCAGAAAAAAGGCGCCGACGCCAAACAGCTCATTTTAGAAACGATGATGTCGTTTGAGCAGCTAAAAAAGCTGGTCGTCGATCCTGCTGATGAAAGCGACGTACAGCCTACGGATGTGGTGAAACGCGTCGCGGCGCTCAAGGCTCAGGACGACATGCTAGCGGCTGCATTCGGGACAAACGTCGACCAAACGAAGGACCAGCTCCAAGAGGCGATCAAGCACGCCGTTGCCATCGCACAGGCGGAAAAAAGCGGTACGAGTCCAATTGAATTACAGAAGGCCAATAAAGACTTACGAGGCCAGGTTCAGTTCTTGCAGAACCGCTTGAATAAGGGCCGGGGAGGTGACCTTCCGCCGTGTTGGGTGAATGAAGTCACCGGTAAAGCGGAGATGTTTCTCACGGTAAAACTGAGTGAAAACAATCTCTCATTCGAACCCGCATGGCCGCCAGCGCGTCAGGAGGATGCGATGGCGTTGCCAGGTATTACAGAACTGATGGCCAATACCACGCGTACGTATGAAAGCTTTTCTCAAGCGGCCAAGCCGGTGTCCGATTTGGGCACACAAAAAGAGTGCAAGTACTACGTGCGATTGGTGAGCCAGATTCAAGATGCCGTTACCTCTGATCGGCGCCGACTTATGGTTGAGAATTTGTTTTACAAGGTTGAAGTCAGGCGATAGGGGCGTGTTGGCGAAGTAAGGGGGTGTGCGTCCGCGCAGGTATCTACGTAGGCGTTACCTGAGCAAACGGTAGATACGCCTACTGAACGCCAGAATTAAGGTCGATGGTGTCCGCCTGTTTTAGACCTGGGGGCATCCTTTTCAAACCATCCATAGCATGCCCTCAGATATGCCCCCAAATGCCTCGTACTCTGGCAATGGGTAGATTTCCATGGCCTATGAAAAGCCGGAAATGATCAGGCTGAACAGCTTCCCGACGACGCCTAAAGGCTCTCAGGGTCGCCAAAGAACATCTGAATCCGCGACCTTAACCACCGTTCCCCCGGATCATTGTCCTGTGACCCACGCCACGCCATGTGCAATTCAAAGGTGCGCACCGGCAGTGGCGGCTCCTCAGCCCGCAAGCCACCCGCTGAAGTCAACGCTTCAGCGGCATAGTCCGGCACGGTCGCGACAATATCGGTGCCCGCCAGCAATGTCCCCAGCCCATTGAACTGCGGCACAGCCAGCACGACATGGCGCTTGCGGCCCAGTTTTTCCAGTTCTTCATCCAGAAACCCGCTCAAATCCCCGGCGAATGACACCAGGGCATGGGGCCGCGCGCAGAAGTCATCCAGGCTCATGGAGCCCGGCATGCTGTCGGCCCGCAACAGCATCGGCTTGCTGCGGCGCAATACCTTGCGCTTGGCGTTGGCCGGCAAATCGGTGGTGTAGCTCACGCCGATGGAGATTTCGCCGGAGGCCAGCAGGCCGGGCATCAGGATGTAGTTGACGCGGCGCACTACCAGCACGATGCCGGGGGCTTCGGCCCGCAGGCGCTTGAGCAGCAGCGGCAGCAGGGCGAATTCGACGTCGTCCGACAGGCCGATGCGGAATACCGCGGTGCTGGTGGCCGGGTCGAATTCGGAGGCGCGGCTGACGGCCGTGGAAATCGAGTCCAGGGCCGGGGAGAGCAGGGCGAAGATTTCTACCGCACGGGCCGAGGGCTCCATGCTGCGTCCGGTACGCACGAACAACGGGTCGTCGAACAGGCCGCGCAGGCGTGACAGGGCTGCGCTGATGGCCGGCTGGCCAAGGAACAGTTTCTCGGCAGCGCGGGTCACACTGCGCTCATGCATCAAGGTTTCGAATACGATCAACAGGTTGAGGTCGACACGACGCAGGTCGTTACGGTTCATCTTGTGTCCCAGGCGGCGTCAGTAAACTTGACGGGAGCGGTCATATAAGAACAATGACCGGCATGAATCTTACGGGGAAAGGCTGGTACTCTGCACCGGCTAATTCAGTTTTCCTACATGGCTTGGCACCTTTTCCGTATGTGCGGAATCAATGACAGGCATGTCGACTATTAACGGCGACCGGTGGTCTTGCCCCGAAAGCCCAGATAGAGTTCATGGCAATAGAGGTTACTTTGACGAGGTTTGCGATGTCCCGCACGATCCGTTTTCACAAGTTTGGTCCGGCCGAGGTGCTCAAATGCGAAGAGCATGCAGCCGCTAAGCCCGCACCGGGCGAAGTGCAGGTGCGCGTCGAGGCGATTGGCATCAGCTGGTACGACATTCTGTGGCGCCAGAACCTGGCGTCGTCCCATGCCCGCTTGCCTTCCGGCCTTGGCCATGAAATGGCCGGCGTGGTTGTGGCCGTTGGCGAGGGTGTCGACGACCTGGCGGTGGGTGACAAGGTCGCCAGCTTCCCGGCCGAGAGCCCGAATGACTACCCGGTGTACGGCGAACAGATCGTCCTGCCGCGCTCGGCGCTGACCCGCTACCCGGATGTCCTGAGCCCGATCGAAGCCAGCGTGCACTACACGCCGCTGCTGATTGCCTACTTTGCGTACATGGACCTGGCGCGGGTCAAACCCGGGCAATTCGCCCTGGTAACGGACGCCAGCCACTGTGCCGGCCCATCGTTCGTGCAACTGGGCAAAGCCCTGGGTGTGCGGGTGATTGCTGCGACCAAGACCAGTGATGAGCGCGAATACCTACTGTCCCTCGGGGCCGAGAAGGTCATCGTCACCGAAGAGCAGGACCTGCTGATGCAAGTCAACAAGTTCACCGACAACCGCGGCGTAGACGTGGTGTTCGATGGCTTGGGTGGCCCGCAGATGTCGTTGCTGGGTGATGTGCTGGCGCCGCGTGGCAGCCTGGTGCTGTACGGCCTGCAAGGTGGCAACCAGACGCCATTCCCGGCCTGTGCGGCGTTCCAGAAGAACATTCAGTTCTTTGTGCACTGCATCGGCAACTTCACCGGCAAACCGGAACTGGGCATCATCCAGGACCAGGTGGCCTTGCAGCGAGCCTTGCGTGACATCAACCAACTGACCGCCGACAAGGTGCTGGTACCGCTGAAAACCACGGTATTTCCGTTCAGCCAGTTCGTTGAAGCGCACCGCTATATGGACGAATGTCCGTGCCGTGAACGGGTTGCCTTGCAGGTAGAAACTGTTTGATCTGTGGGAATATTCTCAAGCGAGTATTCCTGCCCCCGGGCGCATGGGGCAAATGCGCCATTTGACAGGACTTAACCTGCCCACCGCTTGAATCGGGATTTCAGCACTTCAGCCCGATAAACCAGATGTATGCCCCTGACGCCGCCCTGAATCCCAGCGCGGCGTTGTCGTGTCTGCACACTCGATACCCCATGCAAGCCCCCATCTGAACCGGTTTTAGCCGGCGTTCTGTATCTGTTAATCATTATTCAAGTGCCGATAATTGCCCCGTCACTTTTATCTCAAGGATTGAGCAATGATTGAATATATGAAATCACCCCGTACATCCGTCAAGCCCAATAATGTTTCCCATGGCTGTTTTGCCGGAACATCAATATTGAAGTGGGTTATGTCGGATGCTTCTCTAGTTTGTAAGTTAAAGCAGCGTAGGAAGTTGTCAGAGCGTTCCTAAGACTTTCGGTTTGGGCTGCGTGCCCCTTGGCTTGGCGCCTTTTCGGGACTGGAAGCCCCCAAAGGCAGGCTTGGCAGGTAGGGCCCGGTGCTAATCTCCATTGAATGTCACATGTTGTAACGCCCCTACAGAAACAACAGGTCAGGCAAATGCCGTCAACGATTGCCCGAAACTGATATTTCAACTCAGGTAGTAGAACTATGAGCGCTATTCACGAACAAGCCATGAACTATGTCTATCAACAAGTATTGCAACGCTTGATAGGGCATTTCTCTCGAACAGAACGTACCTCGCTCCAGTTATTGATTCAACGAATCGTGGTAGCGGCAGGCGGCATGGAGCGGATCGGTGAATACAAGGTGCTGGTCGCTCACGGCGCAGGCGCCGGCAGCAGCTATGTCCTGGCGTTGTTGCGGGCAGCCCAGCTGACGCTTGCAGGCCGGGCGCCGCGGACGTTTCAACTGCGGGTCGCGACCTTGCGCCATGCCGGCATGTCGCAAAATGCCCTGGACACGCTGCATCGCGGCTACAGCGCGCTGTTCCTGCATGACGATGCGCGTGTCGAATTGCTGATGGTCGAGAATCAGGAAGTCTTGCCGTTCAACCACCTGCGGCCGGCCTCCAGTGCGGCGCGCGACACCAGCCGGCGCAATATGCTGATGGTGGGGCACCTGACTTCGGGAGATCTTCGCCAAACCCTGTGCAACGACGCCTACCTGGCCCTCGGTGACTTTTACCAGCGCGTCACCACCTGCAATGGCGGCGTGCACGCGCTGGTCAGCGGTGACTCCGCGCGCAAGCAGCGGGAGTACCTGGCGTGGCTGAAGAAGGCTGCGCTGGCGAGCGGTGCAGAGATCCCGCCGCGCCAGCCCCTGGTGCTCAGCGGGCTGTTCGCGCGCATGGATGAGTGGAGCAACGCCTATTACTGCGACCTTTACGGCGAGCGTTACGCCGTCGCCGATAAGTCCGACACGGACAACCATCGCCACTTGGCCTATATCGGCGCTGCCGACCTTAAGGACGCGGCCGAATACTCCTCCGGGCCGCTGTTGCGTCAGTTCATGGGCTATGAACCGGACGAGTTTGGCTTTCATTTCAGCCACGCGAGCGATGCGAACCCGTTGCTGATGGCCCATCTGCGGGGCCTGCAGGCCGAGTGCCTGCGGGAACTGGATTACGAGGAGGGCGCACAGGGCTTCATGCAGCAGGCCGCGCTGTTCATGCGGCGCAAGCAGATTCCCGAACACCTGATTGCCCAGGCAGCGACCCAGGATGGTCGAGCGCTGGCGGCCGACTACGCCCAGGCGCTGTTCGGATTGGATGAAAGCCAACTGAACTGCCTGATGTTTTCGCCGTTTATCCGTCACGGCGAGCGCCTCGAAAGCTTTTTGCGCCAATGCCACCCCGGCATGCTGGTGGCACTTCCCGAGCTGCACAAGGCGCTGCAAGGCAAGCCGGTGGCCGAGATGCTGGTGCAATGGGCCATCGACATCAGCGGGTTGCCGATCGACCTGCTGCAACATCTCTATCGCAAGCGGCCAGCCACCGGCGTGCCGGGCATGGCCGAGACGCCACAGCAAGATGCTCCCGCCCTGGCAGCCTACCAACTGGCGGGGCGTTAAGCGGGTGGCGGCGGGTGACCAGCGATGAACCTCAGGGACGACCGGCAAACCGACTTCGCCTACCAGGCGGTGTATCGCTACATGATCAACCTCATCGGCGAGGTGGGCACGGATGCCCGGGTAAAACTGCCATCATTGCGGCAGCTGGCGGAGCGCCTGAATGTGTCGATCTCGACCATTCAATACGCTTACTCGTTGCTCGAGAAGGAGGGCCGGGTGTACTCGGTGCCCAAGTCGGGCTACTACGCCTGGCCGGTATTGAATAGACCGCCAGGCAGCAGCGGTGGCGACCTGCTGGAGCGCCTCTATGCCAGTGCGCGACGCCCGGGAATGCGCGTGCTCAGCGCCGATGAGCCGGCACTTGCGGCGTCACTGGACGCAGCGCTGTTGCTGCTCGAGCGCGAACTGTTGCGGCATTACCCGCATCATCTGCAGCCATGGTCGCAGCCCTGTGGTGTGTGGGAACTGCGGGCGACGCTCGCGGCGCGCTATACATCGTCGCCGACCCGTTGCTGGCAGGCGGACGAGGTATACATCGGCGCCGACTTGCGCGGGGTACTGGAGATCCTGATTGAGGTGCTGGGTCTCAAGGGCGCTGCGATCATCGTCGAATCCCCGTGTGACTGGCTGATCCTGCGGTTGTTGCAGGGGGCAGGCGTGAGGGTTCTCGAATTGCCATTCACGGCGGACGACGGCCTGGACCTGGCGTTGTTCGAGCACTTGCTCAGCACCGAGCCGGTGCAGCTGGCGTTGCTGTCATCCGGTGTCAGCCTGCCGTCCGGCGTAGTCCTGTCCACCCATGATCGCCTGCAGCTAGTGCGATTGCTGGACCAGCATGGCTGTTGGTTGTTAGAAAATGACAGCCATGGTGACCTCGGCTTCGGGCAGCCAATCACCGCGTTACGGGACCTGGCCAATCCCGAGCGGCTGATGGTGTTTTCCACGTTCGAGAAGATGCTCGGGCCGGAAGCGCCGTTTGGCTATTTGCTGTCGCGCGACCTCAGCGGCGAGCTGCAGCGCCAGTTCCTGTTGCGCGCATTCCGGTTGTCCTCTATCCGCCAGCGCGCGATTGCGCGGCTCTATCAAAGCGGGCGCATAGACCAGCATCTGCGGGAGTTGCGCCCGCAACTCAAAGAGCAGGCCCGGCTCATGGGCCTGCGGCTGGACACGCATCTGGGCAACCAGGTGAGCTACCGAATGCCTGCCGCTGGCGCGACCTTCTGGTTGCGCTCAGAGGCCCCGGTGGATATGCGCCAGGTGTTCCAGCGCCTGCTCACCCGGCAGGTGGTGATTGCGCCGGGGGAGTTGTTCAGCCTCAGTGGCCTGCACTGCCAGCATCTGCGGCTGAGCCATGCCGTTGACGGCGCCCATAACCTGGAGAATGCCCTGGATGAGCTGGCTCTGGCGCTCAGGCAGGCACAGACCGGCGCTGAATGAAATTTCGCTGATTGCTGTAGGATTTATAACGTCGCGGAGCAGTCCAAGTCCCAGTAAACTGCACTTCTTTCCGAATCCTTCTCTTTCAGAGGTTTATGCATGACTCTCAGTCCTTTTGCGGGCAAGCCGGCACCAGCTCAATTGCTGGTAGACATCCCGCGACTGGTAACGGCCTATTACACCGGCCAGCCTGATGCAGCGATCTCCACCCAGCGCGTCGCCTTTGGTACCTCCGGGCACCGCGGCAGCTCGTTCGACCTCAGCTTCAACGAATGGCACGTGCTTGCCATCAGCCAGGCCATTTGCCTTTACCGTGAAGCCCAAGGCATCAACGGCCCGCTGTTTGTCGGCCTGGACACCCACGCCCTGTCGACGCCTGCCGGCGCCAGCGCCCTGGAAGTGCTGGCCGCCAATGGCGTGCACGTGATGCTCGCCGAAGGCGATGAGTACACCCCGACACCGGCGATTTCCCACGCCATCATTTGCTACAACCGCGGCCGCACCAGTGGTTTGGCCGACGGCATCGTGATCACGCCGTCCCACAACCCGCCACAAAGCGGCGGCTACAAGTACAACCCGCCCAACGGCGGCCCGGCCGACACCCACATCACCAAGTGGATCGAAGCCAAGGCTAACGAACTGCTGGCCAATAAGCTGGCCGGGGTCAAGCGCATCACCCATGCCCAGGCGCTGAAGGCCGACACCACTCATCGCCACGACTACCTCAACACCTACGTGGCCGATCTGGTCAACGTCATCGACTTCGATGCCATCCGCAACGCTGGCTTGCGCCTGGGCGTCGATCCGCTGGGCGGAGCAGGGGTGCGCTACTGGTCGGCCATCGCCGAGCATCACCGCCTGAACCTCGACGTGGTGAACACCGAAGTGGATTCGACCTTCCGCTTCATGAGCGTCGACTGGGACGGCCAGATCCGCATGGACCCGTCCTCCAGCTACGCCATGCAGGGGTTGATCGGCCTCAAGGACCGTTATGACGTGGCCTTCGCCTGCGACCCGGACCACGACCGCCATGGCATCGTGACGCCGTCCGGTGGCTTGCTGGCGCCGAACAACTACCTGGCCGTGTCCATCGACTACCTGTTCCAGAACCGCCCCGAGTGGCGCGCTGATGCTGCGGTGGGCAAGACCGTGGTCAGCAGTGGCTTGATTGATCGCGTGGCCAAGCGCATTGGCCGTCGCCTGTACGAAGTGCCGGTGGGCTTCAAGTGGTTTGCCGATGGCCTGTTTGACGGTTCGCTGGGTTTTGGTGGCGAAGAAAGTGCCGGCGCCTCGTTCCTGCGCAAGGACGGCAGCGTGTGGAGCACTGACAAGGACGGTTTGATCCCGGCGCTGCTGGCGGCGGAAATGACCTCGCGCAAAGGCCAGGACCCAAGCCAGATTTATCGCGGGCTGACCGATGCACTGGGCGAGCCGTTCGCCATTCGGGTGGATGCCAAGGCGACTCCGGCGCAGAAGGCCTTGTTGGGCAAGCTGTCGCCAGACCAGGTGACGTCCACGCAGTTGGCGGGGGAAAGCATCCAGCAGATCCTCAGCCACGCGCCGGGCAATGACCAGGCGATCGGCGGGCTGAAAGTCATGACTGAAAACGGTTGGTTTGCCGCACGGCCATCGGGCACCGAGGACATCTACAAGATCTACGCCGAGAGCTTTATCGGCGAAGATCACCTCAAGCAACTGGTGGAAGAGGCCCAGGTGTTGGTAGACGGGGCGATCTCGGCTAACTGATACCCAGCCTATGACTGATTAACCTGTGGCGAGGGAGCTTGCTCCCGCCGGACTGCGCAGCAGTCCCATTTTTGGGCGCGCTTCGCACCCCAGCGGGAGCAAGCTCCCTTGCCACATTCAAGCTCGGTCAGGCGAGGTCGACCAACACGATCTCGCTGTCCTCAACCGCTGTCACCCGCAGTACCTGCTCATCCTCAACCGCCACACCGTCTCGAGCTTGTGCACGCAAGCCATTGACTTCAATCACCCCGGTGGCCGGTACCAGGTACGCCCGGCGTCCGTTGTCCAGCCGATACTCGGCACTTTCACCGGCTTTCAGGTTTGCCGCTACCAAGCGTGCATCGGCCCGAATCCGCAGGCTTTCGCTGTCTCCGGCCTTGCCACTGGCCAGGGTCACAAACCCTTCGCGGTCACCCTTCGGAAACGGCTTAGCGCCCCACGACGGTGGCAAACCGGCCTCATTGGGAATGATCCAGATCTGGAAAATCTTGGTCGGCGTAGCTTCCAGGTTGTACTCGCTGTGGGCGATCCCGGTGCCGGCGCTCATTACCTGGACGTCGCCGGCCTCGGTGCGGCCCTGGTTGCCCAGGTTATCGGCATGGCTGATGGCGCCTTCACGCACATAGGTGATGATTTCCATGTCCCGGTGCGGGTGCTGCGGGAAGCCGGTGCCCGGTGCGATGAGGTCATCGTTCCACACCCGCAGGTTGCCCCAGTGCATGCGCTTGGGGTCATGGTATTCGGCAAACGAGAAGTGGTGGTGAGCGTCCAGCCAACCGTGATTGGCGCCGCCCAGGGTGTTGAAAGGTCGAAGTTCAAGCATGATCGTCTCCTGTGGATGGGAGCTATCATCCAGCAGCGCCAGATCGATAAAAAGCGTAAAAAATGCTGGATTCCTATCGAATGCTTCGATGCCGATGCTCAGGACTTGTCTTCACTTCATCGCCTAACTGCATGAGCGCAAAGCAATTGGCTGGAACTGTGGGGCATTTGCGGCGACCATAGGGCTCTTGTCCGAGTTAAAGCATCGCAGGAGTCCGCGTGCCGCAACACACCCCCGATCTGCCTCCCGAACTGCGGCCACTGGCCGAAATGCCCCTGTTGAAACGGCTCGCCGCCCGATTATTCGGTCACGGCCTGACGCGCCTGCGGGCACAGCACCGTTTCTCATGGCTGCATGGCCAGGCCGACGGCTTTCGCAGTGGCCACACGGCCGGCGTGGAGTATGGCTATAAGGAAGGCAAGGCGGATGGTATCGAAGAAGGCCGCCAGGTCCTGCTGATTCGTGACTTCCGGCCGGATGAGCACACTGCGCCGGGTGTTGACGACAATCTGTTCGATGATTGGCGCCTGCCGCTGACCGCCGAGTTGAAAAAACGCATCAAGGCTGATGTGGCGCGCCTGCTGCCGGCCCATGCCCAGCCGAGTGCGGCGCAATGGAAGATGATCTTCAGCGACACGCCGTCCACCTCGGTGATCGCCGGCGCCGGCGCGGGTAAATCCACCTCGCTGGTGCTGCGTATCCTGCTGCTGACCCATTACCTGGGCTTCGAGCTGAGCTCGATGACGGTGGTGACCTTCACCCGTGAGTCGCGCAAGGACTTTATCAACAAGCTCATGGAAATTCTCGCCTTGTGGGGCCAACCCCTTGGTATGAAAGACGCGCAAGCGGTGGTGCGGACCTTTCACTCACGCATCCTGCCAATAGTGCGCAGCCTGCCGGGCCTTGAACGGCTGCAGGCGTTCGAGAACCTCAATGCGCGGACCGAAGCGGGCTTTGATGAGGCCGACAGCAACCCCTTCGAATTGCGGATCAACGACGCCCAGCGCCAGCAACTGAATGCCTGCTATCACCGGCTGCATGGCCGCCATGAACGCTTCCGCGAACTGATCGCCCCGCTGGCGCGCCATGCCCTGCAACTCAAGGAGCTGGAGCGCGATCACCCGGACGTGCAAAAACGCGTCGCGGTGACCGAACTGGCGGCCAAGCGCGATGAAGAACTCTGCGATGTGATCGAAGACCTGTGGTTTCGTGCCGGCGCCTGGCCGATCAAGGGCATCGAGCCCAATCGCCAGACGTTCGATATCAACGGCGCGAAGTTTCACTGCCATGGCTACATTGCCGAACTGGATGCCTGGATCGTACTGGGCTTCGACCCGCGGGAAAATGCCCAGGTCAGTCGACCCGGGTCCAAGCTGTCAGTACGCGCCGAATGGGCGGTAAAGCGAACCCTGTTTCAAGCTTTCTGCCGTAAACCATTGATATGGTTAGAAAGCTACGAGTCTTCCAGGCGGCTTTTAAGCAGCCTGGCAGGTGACGCAACAGCGGGTCCGGGCTTCGATTACAAGGTCAAGGGCGAGCTGGGTTCGGCACCGTTGCTGGACAGCTTTGTTGCCGCCGCCGGGTTCATCGAGAACCTCGGGCTGGATGTGCCCACCGCCGTGGGCAAGATGAGTTTTGCCAAGGATGATCCAGACCGTTTTTACTTCGAGGCACTGAGCATTTTCTGGAAGGCCCTCGAAGATCACTTGCTGGACCAGTCGCCACCGGTCATGACCTACAACCGGATGTTCTCGCTTTTTGGCGAAAACACCCCGGAGAACCTGAAGTTGCTCAGCGACCCGCTGCTACGGCCGATGTCGCACCTGATGATCGACGAATTCCAGGACGTATCGCCGCAGATCGTCTCGTGGATCCGGGCCAGCTTGCGGGAGATCCGCAGCCGCGGGCCGGCCATGCACGTGGGGCGTGGGGCCCAGCGCTCTTCGCTGTTGTGCGTGGGCGATGACTGGCAGTCGATCTATGGCTGGCGTGGCAGTTCGCCCAAGTATTTCATGGAGTTCAACAAGGAGTTCCCGTCACCCACGACCACCCGGGTGATGCTGGGCGAGAACTACCGCAGCCATCAGCACGTGATCGATGCTGCCGAGCACATTGTGCGGGCGGCCCCGGCCATCAGCGGTAAGAAAGCCAAGGCCAGTGGAACCGCGAAGGAGTTGGTGCCGGTCACGGTGCGTGACCGTGACGATGCGGCGCTGGGCCAACAACTGCTGGCGCACTATCAAAAGGGTGACTCGGTATTAATGCTGTATCGAAAAAGCAGCGATAAGTCATTGATGCAAGAGCATATTCAGTCGGTAGTTAATGTGGATTCTAGTTTGCCGTACGGCAGCCGCCGGCTCAAGCAACTGACTTATCACAGCGCCAAGGGCCTGCAAGCGGATGCGGTATTCCTGCTGGGCGACTGCCAGCACTTGACCAGTTCGCCGTACAAGAACCAGGTCTACCGCATGGCAGGACTGGGCAAGGACGGCGATACCGAAGCTTACGACAGCGCGCAGAAAGACGAAGTGCTGCGCCTGGCCTACGTGGGCATTACCCGGGCGGTGAGCCATTGCTATTGGTATGTCGACGCCCAGGATGGCCAAGGGGTGAATGTGCCAAAGGCTTCGGACCGGGTTGCCGGGGACAAACCGTTTTTTGACGACCAGCGCATCAGCAAATCATAAGGGATGACGTTGAATCCTGTGGCGAGGGAGCTTGCTGTGGCGAGGGAGCTTGCTCCCGCTGGAGTGCGCAGCGCTCCCAGGATTTTGGGGCTGCTACGCAACCCAGCGGGAGCAAGCTCCCTCGCCACAGGATACCTGCGTTGCCAGATCAAGCCCGCAGCGACAGCGGCGGCACAAACGACTCCAGTTCATCCTCAACCGCCTCGATGATCCGCTCCACGTCAGCAGCGTTCATCACCGTGGCGCAAGGGATACCGGCAATTGCAATCAGGGTTTCCCCGCTGGCGCGGTCGAACAGGCGGGCGATCATACTGCCGGGAGCATCCATGCTCGCCTCAAAGCCCATGGGATGAAAGTGCCAGCGCATCAACTGGCAGGCATTGGGGAATGTCACTTTGTTCATGTTGCCCACCTTGTTCATTGAGCGCTTCCTTTAGCTCGCTGCAGGGGCGCCATGACCGTCACTGGTCCTGGCCGTCGTGAGCATTAAAAATAGCATTCGTTCGCATCGGGCATGGGAGTTTTTTCGTCCCGTCCGGCAGTTGTTTTCAATAACGTTGATATGGGTCACGTGCTGCGTGGTATCAAGCGAAAGGCCATTAGTCGGAAATATCAAATGGCCGTTGAGCGGGTACGGGCAGTTGGGCAAGCTGCCTCTTTTTTCACCGGCGTAGAGCGCTCAATGCAAGACATCATTCCGGATGACTCCCAGAAAACCCAAGCTACGGCCAAGCTGGTACTGCGTCACCATCTGTGCTGGCGGGATCGGGACCTGGATGGAGTGATGTCGTACTACCATCCGGACATCCAGTACCACGATTTCTTCCAGAACCGCGTGGTGGGTGCCGGCGAGCTGCGCGAATACCTGCAAGCCAGCATGCCCCGTGGCGCCGACGAAGCGATCGAACACACCGACCGCATCCGCGCCGACGGCGACACCGCGTTCATCCAATACCGCATCACCTTGCGTGGCGGCCAGGGCCTGGTGTCGTTTCGCACCAGCGAAGCGATTACCGTGCGCGATGGCTTGATCTGGCGGGTCAACGAGTACGCCTCCCTGGTCCACGAGCAGTCTGCCAGCCGCCGCGAGACCACACGCCCGACCGTCAGCCGCCTGGGCCTGTCGCCGCAGCAACTGAGCTACATGGCCAACGACCTGCAACAGTACTTCGAGCGCCAGCAACCCTATCTGGACCCCGAACTGGACCTGCAACGGGTGGCGAAGGAGTGCGGGTACAGCCGCAACCAGATTTCCTACCTGTTGAACCAGGTGCTGGGGCAAAGTTTTTATCGCTACGTCAACCAGGCACGCCTCCAGCATTTGCTGGCTGCACTGGAAATGGCCGCGCCGCCGATCCGCATCGACGAACTGGCGTTTGCCGCCGGCTTCAATTCGACGTCGGCGTTCTACAGCAGCTTCCGCCAGCACACCGGCCAGTCGCCAAAGGCCTACGTCAAACAAATTTCCCTGCGTGCACGCGCGCAAGACAGCCCCTGAGGCCAGGCTCTAGGATCACTGCCATCGAAGTGTGGTGGTGGAGCCTGGCATGCCTGCATGGCGCAATATCAGTTTATGGATGGACCAGTTGGACGAGTCGCTGCTGGCACGCGCGTCCCTGGAGCAGGACCTGGACGTCAACGTGGCCATCATCGGCGCCGGCTACACCGGGCTCTGGACCGCGTATTACCTGAAGCGCCAGGCGCCCGAGCTGAAAATCGCAATCATCGAGGCGCAAACCGCCGGGTTCGGTGCCTCGGGCCGTAACGGCGGCTGGCTGATGGGCAACCTGCTGGGAGAGGACCGCCTGTTGGCCGGCCTGACCCCGGAACAGCGCCGGGCCTCGTTCGACCTGCTGCACGCCATCCCCGACGAAGTCGCGCAAGTGATCGAGCGCGAAGGCATCGACTGCGACTACCGCAAGGGTGGTGTGCTGTATTGCGCCGCGCGCTACCCCGAACAGGAAGCCACCCTGCGTGCGTACCTGGCCAAACTTCACAGCCAGGGCCTGACCGACGACGATTACCGTTGGCTTGGCCCGCAACAACTGGCCGAGCAGATCCGTATCGCCAAGCCTTATGGCGGCATCTATGCACCCCACGTTGCCACGATTCACCCGGCCAAGCTGGTGCGCGGCCTGGCGCGGTTGGTGGAGCGGATGGGCGTCAAGATCTACGAAAACAGTCCCGTCACCCATTGGCAGTCCGGCAGCCTGCGCACGGACAAAGCCTCGGTGCGCGCCTCCTGGGTGGTGCCGGCAGTGGAAGGGTATGCCACCACGCTGGCTCCGCTGGGGCGCTATCAGTTGCCGGTGCAAAGCCTGATCGTTGCCACCGAGCCGTTGCCGGCCAGCACTTGGGACGAGATCGGCCTGAATCGTGGCCAGGCGTTCGGCGAGAGCAGCCGGCAAGTGACTTACGGCCAGCGTTCGGCGGACAACCGCCTGGTGTTCGGCGCTCGCGGGGGTTATCAGTTTGCCGGCAAGTTGCGGCACAACTTCGATCTCACCGACAGCGAAGTCGAGCTGCGTCGCTACCTGTTCGGCGAACTGTTCCCGCAGCTCAAGAAAGTCCGGATCACCCACGCCTGGGGCGGCAACCTGGGCATGTCCCGGCGCTTCAAGCCGCACATGCTCTGCGATCACGCGGCAGGCATCGCCCTGGCCGGTGGTTACGGCGGCGAGGGCGTAGGCGCCAGCAACCTCGGTGGCCGCACCCTGGCGGACCTGATCCTGGGGCTCGATACGCCGTTGGTTCGCCAGCCATGGGTGATTCAGCCGGGCCGGCTGGACGGGCTCAAGGCCTGGGAACCGGAACCCTGCCGCTGGCTGGGCTACAACGCGATCATCCGCAGTTTTGTGCATGAGGACCAGGTGTTGGCCAACCCCAATACCGCCCCGTGGCGCCGCAAACTGGCCAGCGGGGTTGCCGGGTTCATGGAAGGTTTCATGCACTAAGTCGTTTCAATCACCACAGGTATGAACATGAGCATTACCCAGTTCAAAGACACACTCAGCGCCCATTTGCCGGACTCCTCGCCCGTCGCCGTGCCACTGGGCACACCGGTGGCGGTGGCCTCGACCTTGAGCGTGGAACGTAGCGACGGCGTCGAAACCGGCATCTGGGAATGCACGCCCGGGCGCTGGCGCCGGCAGATCAAAGCCCAGGAGTTTTGCCACTTTATCCAGGGACGCTGCACCTTCACCCCCGACAACGGGGAAATGCTCCACATAGAAGCCGGCGACGCACTGATGTTGCCGGCCAACAGCACCGGTATCTGGGACATCCAGGAAACCGTGCGCAAGACCTATGTACTGATTCTCTGATTCTTTGATCTTTGATCGCCTGCCATAAAAACAGCCCTAAAACCGCCAGGAAATCGAACCATGAGACCCATTGCCCTGTTGCCGCTGGTATTCGTCGCCACCCTCAGCCAAGCCGCCGAGACGGTGAAGATCTACAACTGGTCGGACTATATCGCCCCCGACACCACCAGGAACTTCCAGAAAGAAACCGGCATCGGTTTCACCTACGACGTGTACGACAGCAACGAAACCCTCGACGGCAAGTTGATGACCGGCAAATCCGGCTATGACGTGGTGTTCCCCTCCAACCACTTCATGGCCCGGCAGATCCAGGGCGGGGCGCTGAAGAAACTCGACAAGAGCCAGTTGCCCAACTGGAAGAATCTCAACCCGGTGCTGCTCAAGGCCCTGGAAAACAACGACCCGGGCAACGCCCACGGCTTCCCGTACCTGTGGGGCAGCACCGGTATCGGCTACAACATCGACAAGGTCAAGGCGGTACTCGGCGACAACGCCCCAGTGGATTCCTGGGACCTGATCTTCAAGCCCGAGAACATGCAAAAACTGCAGAAGTGTGGCGTCGCCATCCTCGACAACGGCCCGGAACTGCTGCCCGCGGCCCTCAACTACCTGGGCCTGCCGCACCACAGCAAAAAGGCGGAAGACTACAAAAAGGCCGAGGACCTGCTGATGAAAGTGCGGCCGTACGTGGCGTATTTCCACTCCTCGAAATACACCGCCGACCTGGCCAACGGCGACATCTGCGTGGCCGTCGGCTTCTCCGGCGACATCCTCCAGGCCGAAAGCCGCGCCAAGGAAGCCAGGAATGGCGTGAACATCGGCTACAACATTCCCAAGGAAGGCGCCGCCATCTGGTTCGACATGGTCGCCATGCCCGCCGATGCCCCGGATGAAAAAGCCGGCTATGCCTTCATGAACTACCTGCTACGCCCGGAAGTGATGGCCAGCATCACCAACTACGTGCACTACGCCAACGGCAATGCCGCGGCGGACAGCCTGGTGGACCCGGCAATCAAGAGCGACACCAAGGTGTACCCAAGTCCGGAAATGATGGGCAAGTTGTTCGCACTGGAAGCAATGCCGCTGAACATCGACCGGATTCGTACGCGGGTGTGGAACACCATTCGTACCGGGCGTTGATGATCGTTCCCACGCTCCGCGTGGGAATGCATCCTGTGACGCTCCGCGTCACGACTTCAAAAGCGCATGCGGAGCGTCCAGGGCGGCGTTCCCGCGCCGCGGAATCAAGGATTCTCCAAGTCATGCCCCAACGACTGGATAAACAACGAAAACAGCTCCGGCTGCGATGAGATATCCAGCTTGGCATACAGGTGCCGGCGGTGAACCTTGACCGTATCCGGCGAGATATTCAGCCGTTCGGCCATGGCTTTTGACGAAAACCCGCGCAACACCAATCGCGCTATTTCCAGCTCCCGTTCCGACAACACGCCACAGCCGAAATGACTCAACGCGTCCCGTATCTGGCTGGCCATTTCCGCCGGCGCGGCCACTCGCTGGGTGCTTTGCTGCCAATGCTGCTGCATCAATGGCAACACCCAGGCCGCGAGCGTGGTCATCAACCCCGTTTCCTCGCCGGTAAACAACCGCTGCATTCCCAACGACAGCGATAACGTCCCCGCACCCGGCAATTGCAGGATGAATTGCACCTCGTCTTCCAGCACGTTGTCGTGGAAGTAATTGAGGAAGTATTCACTCTGGCGAAAATGATCCGGCGCCACTTCCTCAAGGCGGTAGACGCCACTGGCATACCCCTCGCGACACGCCTGGAAAAACGGGTCCAACAGGTACAAGCCATTCAGATAAACCAGCATCGACGCCGGTTTGCTGCTCGGTTGTGCGTCGTATTCTTCCAGCGCTTCGGGCGGGCCATCGGCGGGGTAGAAGATCGCCAGGGCATTGTCGAAGGGCAGGCATTGGTGCAGCAACAGCACCAGTTGCTTCCAGAAACGCCCGGTGCCGATCTGTGCGACGGTACGCCCCAGGCCCGCGTGCATGCCGACTTCCCTGAACAGGCTCATGTGCAGCTCCACGCTAAGGATTCAGGCCGCAAGGGTTCGACTTTTGCCCGGCGGCGTCAAGGGGAGTACTCCAATAGGGGAATTGGCCGATCTACACAGAGTGTTTAAGTTGGCCGTCAGTCAGCGGGGAACATACCCTGCGCCGCTTCACCTTTTCGTTTCTGCCTCAAACCAAGAACAATCAAGAGGATAACGATATGAGTGCTCCTTCCACGCCCGACGGCGTGCTGAAACCCACCCTGAGCGTATTCGATGTAGTGGCCATCACCGTCTCGGCGGTCACCCCGGCCAGTTCAGTGTTCGTGATTGCGCCGTTTGCCATCCAGCAGGCCGGCAGCGGGGTGTTCCTGGCCTTTGTGATGGCCGCCTTGCTGGCGCTGATGTTCGCCTTTTGCTACGCCGAACTCGGGCGTGCCCACAACAGCGCCGGCGGCGAATACGTGTATGCCAAGCGGGTGTTCGGCGGCATGGCCGGCTACGCGACGTTCCTCACGGTACTGGTGATGCTGCTGTTTATCCCGCCGGTACTGGCCACCGGGGCGGCGACTTACCTGAATAACGCCCTCGGCACCCAATTCGATTCGCAAACCGTGGCCCTGGTGATTGTGGTGTGCAGCTACGCCCTGGGCATCCTCAATATCAAGCTGAATGCCTGGATCACCGGCACCTGCCTGCTGCTGGAAGTGGCGGCGTTGCTGGTGATCGTGTTTATCGGCTTCGGCAATCCGGTGCAGCCGGTCAGCGTGCTGTTGCAACCGCAAATCGTCGAGAACGGCGTGCTGCACCTGGCGCCCTGGGCGCTGGTCATCGGCGCGGTGGGCATCGGCCTGTTCTCGTTCAATGGCTACGGTCCCGCCGTCTTGCTGGCCGAAGACATGAAGTGCGGCGGCAGGGGCGTGCACAAGGCGGTGTTGTGGTCCCTGGGCCTGGTGGTGGTCATCGAGCTGGTGCCGATCACCGCCTTGCTGATCGGTGCGCCATCCCTCAGTGCGATGATCAGCAGCCCCGACCCGATCGGCTACCTGCTGACCAGCCACGGTAACGAAACCCTGTCGCGGCTGGTCAGCGCCGGGATCTTCCTGTCGGTATTCAACGCCATCGTCGCCATCGTCATCCAGATTGGCCGGGTGGTGTTCAGCAGCGGCCGAGATGCGCTGTGGACACCCACCATCAACAAACTCTTCACCCGGATTCATCCACGCTGGGATTCCCCGTGGTTGGCTACGCTGTTCCTGGCGGTCCCTTCGGCATTGCTCAGCTTCAGCTCCAACCTGGCGGACCTGACGTCTTTCAGCGTACTGCTGATCATGCTGGTGTACCTGATCGTGGCGTTGAGCGCGTTGATGAGCCGGGTGTTGCTGCGTGACCGCGAGCACCCGTATCGCATGCCGTTGTGGCCGGTGCCGGCCTTGCTGGCGGTGCTGGGCGCCGGCTACCTGTTGGTGACCCTGGCGATTGCCGCCTCGGTTCGCGACATCATGATTATCATCGGCCTGTTGGCACTGTCGGTGATCCTGTATTGCATCAGTGGCCGGTTGAGTCCGGCGTTTCAAAAATTGTAAGGAGTGGTTATGCGTGCACGTCAATTGGGCATCACCTTGGGACTGGGTACGCCCGGTGAGTTGAATGCCATCACCGACGTTCCAGGGGTTCGGGTCGGCCACAGTACGATCAAGACCCGCATCGACGGCAAACACGTACGTACCGGCGTGACGGCGATCCAGCCCCGGGCCGGTGCCGCGCGGTATCAGCCGTGTTTTGCCGGCTACCACGTGCTCAACGGCAATGGCGACGCCACGGGCCTTGAGTGGATCAGCGAATCGGGGTTGCTGACCACGCCGCTGGCGATCACCAACACCCACAGCATCGGGATTGTGCGCGACACGCTGATCGCCCTGGAGCGCGAAAGCCTCGAAGACCCCGCCGTGTACTGGTGCATGCCGGTGGTGATGGAAACCTACGACGGCTTGCTCAACGATATCTGGGGCCAGCACGTCGGCCCGGAGCATGTGCGCGAGGCGCTGGCCAACGCCGAATCCGGGCCGGTGGCGGAGGGCGCCGTGGGCGGCGGCACCGGGATGATCTGCCATGAGTTCAAGGGGGGCATCGGTACCGCGTCACGGCGCTTGCCGGCGGAGCAGGGTGGCTGGACCGTCGGTGTGCTGGTGCAGGCCAACCATGGCAAGCGCCAGGAACTGCGCGTGGATGGTTACCCGGTAGGCCGGCAATTGATGGACATCCCGTCACCCTTTGCCGATCGCGGCACACCCGGCATGGGCTCCATCGTGGTGATCATCGCCACCGATGCGCCGTTGTTGCCCCATCAATGCCAGCGCCTGGCACAACGCGCGTCCATCGGGATTGCGCGCACGGGTGGCGGTACCGAGGACTCCAGCGGGGACCTGTTCCTGGCGTTCGCCACCGGCAATCAGGATTTGCCGGTGGCCGACTACGGGCGCAAGGGCTCGCCCCTCAGCACAGCCCTGCAAATGGTCAATAACGACCACATTTCACCGCTGTTCAGCGCGGCGGCGGAGGCCGTGGAAGAGGCGATCATTAATGCCATAGTGGCCGGCGAAGACATGACCACCGACCAGGGTGTGCGGGTGCCCGCGCTGGATGCCCACACGCTCCTGCAGGCATTGCGCCAAACCGGCTGGCGCGGCCAGTAAGTAAACTAAGTCTTGTCCCGGTAATACGGGACAAACACTTAAATAGTGGCCAATCAATACTAACAATGACACGGTGACACTTTCTTAGTGCACCTCAGTCAATACTTTGGATCCATTCGTGGCTAAATGTCTTTAGGAGTATTTAATATTTAAATAGCTGGATTTTAATAACGCGCTATTTACCAGTGTTTGCAGGTTTTGTTCACCGGCCCAACTTTATCCTTGGATAAAAACCGCTGGACGAATGATTTCAGGTTGTGTCAGTTTTCTTTCGCCTTCAAAAGGGGCGAGTGATCGGACTTACTCGCCAGAGTGGGTCCGGTCGGACAAAAACTGTTCCACTTGCAAACAAGGAAGTACGTTTATGTCAAAAGTAAAAGACAAAGCTATTGTGTCGGCGGCTCAAGCAAGTACCGCTTACACCCAGATCGATAGCTTTAGCCATCAATACGACCGCGGTGGCAACCTCACGGTCAATGGCAAACCGTCGTTCACCGTTGACCAGGCCGCCGACCACCTGCTGCGTGAGAACGCCGCGTACCGGGACGTGGATGGCAACGGCAAGATCGATCTCACCTACACCTTCCTGACTTCGGCTTCGAACGCGACCATGAACAAGCATGGGATCACCGGGTTCAGCCAGTTCAACACCCAGCAGAAAGCACAGGCCGTACTGGCCATGCAATCCTGGGCCGATGTGGCCAATGTCACCTTCACCGAGAAAGCCTCGGGCGGTGACTTCCACATGACCTTCGGCAACTACAGCGGCGGCCAGGACGGCGCAGCGGCCTTTGCCTACCTGCCAGGCACCAACGCCAAGTACAACGAAAGCGGTCTTGACGGCACTTCCTGGTACCTGACGAACAACAGCTACACGCCGAACAAGACCCCGGACCTGAACAACTATGGCCGGCAGACCCTGACCCACGAAATCGGCCACACCTTGGGCCTGGACCACCCTGGCGACTACAACGCCGGGACCGGCAACCCTTCGTACAAAGACGCGGACTATGGACAGGACACGCGTGGCTACAGCGTCATGAGTTACTGGAGCGAGAGCAACACCAACCAGAACTTCAGCAAAGGCGGGGTAGAAGCCTACTCGTCCGGCCCGCTGATTGACGACATCGCCGCGATCCAGAAGCTCTACGGCGCCAACTACAACACCCGCGCCGGCGACACCACCTACGGCTTCAACTCCAACACCGGGCGTGATTTCCTCAGCGCCACTTCATCGGCCGACAAGCTGGTGTTCTCGGTGTGGGACGGTGGCGGCAACGACACCCTGGACTTCTCCGGTTTTACCCAGAACCAGAAGATCAACCTCAATGAAACCTCGTTCTCCGACGTTGGCGGCCTGGTGGGCAACGTTTCCATCGCCAAGGGTGTGACCGTGGAGAACGCCATCGGCGGTTCGGGCAACGACCTGCTGATCGGTAACGCAGCCGCCAACGTCCTCAAGGGCGGTGCCGGCAACGACATCATCTTCGGCGGCGGCGGTGCAGACCAGCTGTGGGGCGGCTCAGGCAACGACACCTTCGTGTTCGGCGCCAGCTCCGACTCCAAGCCGGGTGCGGCCGACAAGATCTTCGACTTCACCTCGGGTTCCGACAAGATCGACCTCACCGGCATCACCAAAGGTGCAGGCCTGACCTTCGTCAACGCGTTTACCGGTCATGCCGGCGACGCGGTGCTGTCCTACGCTTCGGGTACCAACCTGGGCACATTGGCCGTGGACTTCTCCGGGCACGGCGTGGCGGATTTCCTCGTCACCACCGTTGGCCAGGCAGCCGTCAGCGACATCGTGGCCTGATACACGCGTAAAGGAGGGTGGCGCACACGCGCCGCCCTCTGCCCTTGCATCCACCCCATGAACGGGCGAAGGTGATGACGCTATTTCGCAGTACCGTGGCCTGGAGTTTCCAGGTGTTGCTTATGTCGGCAGGAGCCACAGCAATGGCAAGCAGTCTGGTTTTACCTACTTCCGCGCAGTTGGCCGGGCATTGGGCGCTGCACCAGCAAGAGCAGGTGTGCGCACTGGACTTGATTGAGCAGGCTAACGCGTTAGGGGGCGATGTGGAGTGCGCCGGACAATGGCTGGGGGAAGCCCCCGTTAGTTGGACGCCTACTCCCGATGGTATTTGGCTGATGAATGCCGAAGGCACCGGCATAACCCATTTGAATCGCCAGAAAGAAGGCGAATATGAAGGTCGCGCAAAAACCGGCGCGGTATTGATATTGCAACGTGCACCGTAATAGTTCGTTATAACGATATAACCCGATTTTAATGTTTGCCCGCCCCTTATTGGGGCGCTCGGTAAACTATTGCGCGTCATTCGGCTCAGGGAAGATCAGGCAACATGGCGAAGACCACTCCCGTTGCACCACTGTTCAAGGCACTCGGCGACTACAAAAGTATTCTGATCAGTATTGGCTGTTTCACGGCATTGATTAACGTATTGATGTTGGTGCCGTCGATTTATATGTTGCAAGTCTACGACCGCGTGCTGTCTTCACAGAACGAAACCACCCTGGTGATGCTGACGCTGATGGTGGTGGGGTTCTTCGCCTTTATCGGTGTGCTGGAGGTGATCCGCAGCTTTATCGTGATTCGCATCGGCAGCCAGCTGGAGCGGCGTTTCAACCTGCGGGTCTACAAGGCCGCTTTCGAGCGCAACCTGCAACGGGGCGAAGGCCATGGCGGGCAATCCCTGGGGGACCTGACCCACATCCGCCAATTCATCACCGGGCCTGCGCTGTTCGCGTTTTTCGACGCGCCGTGGTTTCCGATCTATCTGTTCGTGATTTTCCTGTTCAACGTATGGCTTGGGGTGCTGGCCAGTGCCGGTGCCGTGCTGCTGATAGCCCTGGCGTGCCTTAACGAATACCTGACCAAAAAGCCTCTGGGTGAAGCCAGCGGTTATTCCCAGCAATCCACCCAATTGGCCACCAGCCACCTGCACAACGCCGAAACCATCCAGGCCATGGGCATGCTGGGTGCATTGCGCAAGCGCTGGTTCAAGGTGCATTCGCAGTTCCTGGGCCTGCAGAACAAGGCCAGCGACACCGGCTCGATCATCAGTTCCCTGAGTAAATCCCTGCGCCTGTGCCTGCAATCGTTGGTGCTGGGCCTGGGTGCGCTCCTGGTGATCAAGGGCGACATGACCGCCGGGATGATGATCGCAGGCTCCATTTTGATGGGTCGGGTGTTGAGCCCCATCGACCAGTTGATCGCCGTGTGGAAGCAATGGAGTTCGGCCAAGCTGGCCTACCAGCGCCTGGACAACCTGATGCGCGAGTTTCCGCCTCAGGGCGAGCAGATGGCCTTGCCGGCGCCCAAGGGCAATGTGAGCTTCGAGCAAGTCAGCGCAGGCCCGCCGGGGCGACGCGTGCCAACCTTGCATCAAGTCAGCTTCAACCTGACTGCGGGCGAAGTGCTCGGCGTGCTGGGTGCTTCCGGCTCCGGCAAATCAACCCTGGCCCGCGTGCTGGTGGGCGTATGGCCAACCCTGGCGGGCACCGTGCGCCTGGACGGAGCCGACATTCATCGCTGGGACCGCGACGACCTCGGACCGCATATCGGTTATCTGCCCCAGGACATCGAACTGTTCAGCGGCAGCATCGCCGACAACATCGCGCGCTTTCGTGAAGCCGACCCGGAGCGGGTGGTGCAGGCCGCCCAACAGGCTGGTGTGCACGAATTGATCCTGCGCTTGCCCCACGGCTACGACACCGTGCTCGGCGACGAGGGCAGCGGCCTGTCCGGTGGGCAGAAACAACGGGTCGCCCTGGCCCGCGCGCTGTACGGCGGGCCACGCCTGATCGTGCTCGACGAGCCCAACTCCAACCTCGACACCGTGGGTGAAGCCGCCCTGGCCAGCGCGATCATGCAGATGAAAGCCCAGGGCAGCACGGTGGTGCTGGTGACTCACCGTTCCTCGGCGTTGGCCCAGGCCGACAAGCTGCTGGTGCTGAACGAAGGTCGTTTGCAGGCATTTGGTCCGAGCCAGGACGTGCTGCGCGCACTGTCCGGCCAGCAGGAAGCACCACGAGAAAAGGCCGGGGTCAGCCTCAGCCGTCAGTATCAAGCCGGAAGGAATCCAGGCGCATGAGCAGCGACAGCAGCATTCAAATCAACCGCGATTACGAACAGACCCATCCCGAGCACGACGCGCGTTTCTTCGCCCGCATGGGCTGGCTGCTGACGGTGGTCGGCGCCGGCGGGTTTTTCCTCTGGGCCAGTCTGGCGCCGCTGGACCAGGGGATCCCGGTACAAGGCACGGTGGTGGTATCGGGCAAGCGCAAGGCGGTGCAAACCCTGAGCCCCGGCGTGGTCAGCCGGATCCTGGTGCGTGAGGGCGAGGCGGTGAAGCAGGGCCAGCCGCTGTTCCGGCTCGACCAGACGCAGAACCAGGCCGACGTGCACTCCCTGCAAGCCCAGTACCGCATGGCCTGGGCCAGCGTGGCACGGTGGCAGAGCGAACGGGATAACCAGTCGACGATCACCTTTCCGCCCGAGCTGAGCGGCAACCCGGATCAAGCCCTGGCACTGGTCCTCGAAGGCCAGCGTCAACTGTTCAGTAGCCGCCGCGAAGCCTTTGCCCGGGAACAGGCCGGGATTCGCGCCAGCATCGAAGGCGCTACGGCGCAACTGAACGGCATGCGCCGCGCCCGCAGTGACCTGACCGCCCAGGCGCAATCCCTGCGAGACCAGTTGAACAACCTGCAACCCCTGGCCGACAACGGCTACATCCCGCGCAACCGGCTGATGGAATACCAGCGGCAACTGTCCCAGGTGCAACAGGACCTGGCGCAGAACACCGGCGAAAGCGGGCGGGTGGAGCAGGGCATCCTCGAATCGCGCCTCAAGTTGCAGCAGCACAGCGAGGAGTACCAGAAGGAAGTGCGCAGCCAACTGGCCGACGCGCAGTTGCGCAGCCTGACCCTGGAGCAACAACTGACCTCCGCCGGTTTCGACCTGCAGCACAGCGAGATCAACGCGCCCGCCTATGGCATCGCGGTCAACCTGGGCGTGCACACCGAAGGCGCCGTGGTGCGTGCCGGTGAAACCCTGCTGGAAATCGTGCCCCAGGACACCCGCCTGGAAGTCGAAGGGCGCCTGCCGGTGCACCTGGTGGACAAGGTCGGTGCGCACTTGCCGGTGGACATTCTCTTCACCGCCTTCAATCAGAGCCGCACGCCGCGGGTGCCGGGGGAGGTGAGCCTGATCTCCGCCGACCAGATGCTCGACGAAAAAACCGGCATGCCTTACTACGTGCTGCGCACCACCGTCAGCAGCAGCGCCCTGGAGAAACTCCATGGCCTGGTGATCAAGCCGGGGATGCCCGCCGAGATGTTCATCCGCACCGGCGAGCGCTCCTTGCTCAATTACCTGTTCAAGCCGCTGCTGGACCGCGCCGGCTCGGCGTTGACCGAGGAATGAGCATGAAGCCGATGTTCATCGCCTTACTGCTCGCCTGCGGCAACGCCCAGGCCGCCATGGGCCCGTTCGATGTCTACGAACAGGCCCTGCGCAACGACCCGGTATTCCTCGGCGCCATCAAGGAGCGCGACGCCGGCCTGGAAAACCGCACCATCGGCCGCGCCGGCCTGCTGCCCAAGCTCTCGTACAACTACAACAAGGGCCGCAACAACTCCCAGGCCACCTTGCCCGACGGGCGCGGCGGCAATTATCACGATGACCGCAACTACAACAGCTATGGCTCCACGTTCACCCTGCAACAGCCGCTGTTCGACTACGAAGCCTATGCCAACTACCGCAAGGGCGTGGCCCAGGCACTGTTTGCCGACGAGAGCTTCCGCGACAAGAGCCAGGCGCTGCTGGTGCGGGTGCTGACCTATTACACCCAGGCGTTGTTTGCCCAGGACCAGATCGACATTGCCCGCGCCAAGAAAAAGGCCTACGAGCAGCAGTTCCAGCAGAACCAGCATCTGTTCCAGCAGGGCGAGGGCACCCGCACCGACATCCTGGAAGCCGAGTCGCGCTATGAGCTGGCGACTGCCGAAGAGATCCAGGCGCTGGATGAACAGGACGCCTCGCTGCGCGAACTCGGGGCGCTGATTGGCGTGCAGAGCGTCAACATCAACGACCTGGCCCCGCTGAACCCGGGGTTTGCCGCCTTCACCCTGACCCCGGCCAATTACGACACCTGGCACGAACTGGCGCTGACCAACAACCCCAACCTGGCCTCGCAACGCCAGTCCGTGGAAGTGGCGCGTTATGAAGTGGAGCGCAACCGCTCAGGGCACCTGCCGCGCATCACGGCGTATGCCAGCTCGCGCCAGCAGGAATCCGACAGCGGCAACACCTACAACCAGCGCTACGACACCAACACCATCGGCATCGAAGTCAGCATGCCGTTGTATGCCGGTGGCGGCGTCTCTGCTTCCACCCGCCAGGCCAGCCGCGCCATGGAGCAGGCCGAGTACGAACTGGAAGGCAAGACTCGCGAAACCCTGATCGAACTGCGGCGCCAGTTCAGTGCTTGCCTGTCGGGAGTGAGCAAGTTGCGGGCGTATCAAAAGGCGCTGACTTCGGCTGAAGCGCTGGTGGTCTCGACCAAGCAAAGCATCCTCGGCGGCGAGCGGGTCAACCTCGATGCGCTGAACGCCGAGCAGCAGCTGTACAGCACCCGTCGCGACCTGGCCCAGGCACGGTACGACTACCTGATGGCCTGGACCAAATTGCATTACTACGCGGGCAACTTGCGTGACACCGACCTGGCCAAGGTGGACGAGGCGTTTGGTCCTGAGAGCCGCTGATGCCTGGACGAGTGGTACTTGGTGCAAGGGAGCTTTGGTGGCATGGGCGTTTGTTTTGGCAAGGGAGCTTGTTGTGGCAAGGGAGTTTTCTGTGGCAAGGGCGCTTGTTGTGGCGAGGGAGCTTGCTCCCGCTGGGCTGCGTAGCGGCCCCAAGATCTTGGGAGCGCTGCGCACTCCAGCGGGAGCAAGCTCCCTCGCCACAGGTATTTCAACAATAAGAAAAAGGACTCTTCATGATTACTGGTTCACCTCGCTTCAAACCTCTCACCGCAGGCTCCTTGCTGCTGCTGTCAGTGGCGGCCCACGGGCAGTACATCGAAGCCGGCAAAGTCGGCGACCCCGGCAGTTGGCGTTCCGCCGAGTTCCAGAGCGACTGGGGCCTGGAGCGGATGAAAGCCAACGAGGCCTATGCGAGCGGCATCACCGGCAGTGGCGTGAAGATCGGCGCCCTCGACTCGGGTTTCGACCCCAACCATCCTGAAGCCTCAAAAGACCGCTATCACGCGGTCACCGCCAGCGGCACCTACGTCGATGGCAGCCCCTTCACGACCACCGGCGCGCTCAACCCAAACAATGACTCCCACGGCACCCACGTGACCGGCACCATGGGCGCAGCCCGCGATGGCGTGGGCATGCACGGCGTGGCGTACAACGCGCAGATCTACGTCGGCAACACCAACGCCAGCGACAGTTTCCTGTTCGGCCCCACGCCAGACCCCAAGTACTTCAAGGCGGTGTACAGCGCGCTGGTGGATTCCGGCGTGCGCGCGATCAATAACAGTTGGGGCAGCCAACCCAAGGATGTCAGCTACCAGACCATTGGCGACCTGCACGCTGCCTATGCCCAGCACTACAACCGGAACACCTGGCTGGATGCCGCGGCCGATGTGGCCAAAGCCGGGGTGATCAACGTGTTCAGTGCCGGCAACAGCGGCTACGCCAACGCCAGCGTGCGTTCGGCCTTGCCGTATTTCCAGCCGGAGCTGGAAGGCCACTGGCTGGCGGTATCGGGCCTGGACAAGGCGAACAACCAGAAATACAACCAGTGCGGCATCGCCAAGTACTGGTGCATTTCCACCCCCGGGGCGTTGATCAACAGCACCATTCCCGATGGCGGTTATGGGGTGAAATCCGGCACCTCGATGTCGGCGCCCCATGCCACCGGCGCACTGGCGCTGGTGATGGAACGCTATCCGTACCTGAACAACGAACAGGCCTTGCAGGTGCTGTTGACCACGGCCACCCAGCTCAATGGCGCGGTCACCGACGCACCGACCACCCAGGTGGGCTGGGGCGTGCCGGACCTTGGCCGAGCGATGCACGGGCCCGGGCAATTGCTCGGGCCGATGAATGTCACGTTGGCGGCCGGGCAGGGCGATGTGTGGAGCAATGCGATCTCCGACAAGGCGCTGATCCAGCGCCAGGCCGAAGACAGCGCCGAAACCCTGGCCTGGCAGCAAACCCTGCGCGACAAGGGCTGGGAGAACGGCGTGGGCGCCGGCGCGAGTCAGCAGGACCAGACGGACTATGCCGTTGGCACTGCCCGTGCGGCAGCCGCGGCCCAGCGTATCTACGAAGGCAGCCTGACCAAGTCCGGTGCGGGCAGCCTGATCCTGGCGGGCGAAAACACCTACCGTGGCCCGACCACCGTGAATGGCGGCCGGTTGGCGGTGAATGGCTCGCTGACGTCCGCGGTGACGGTCAATGACAGCGGCACGTTGGGCGGCTCCGGTCGCATCGCGGCGTTACAGGTCAATAGCGGCGGCACCGTGGCGCCGGGCAACTCCGTGGGCACCCTGCAAGTGGCCGGGGATGTGAACCTCGCCGCCGGCTCCACCTATGCGGTCGAACTCACCCCCACCACCAGCGACCGGATTGTCGCCACGGGCAAGGCAATCCTCGGCGGCGGCACCGTGACCCTGGCCCTGGAAAACAGCCCGACCCTGCTCAGCCTGCAACAGGCGGAAAGGCTGGTGGGGCGCCAGTACAACATCCTCCAGGCGGCTGGCGGGATCCAGGGCCAGTTCGGTGCCGTGTTGCCCAACTACCTGTTCCTCGGCGGCACCCTCGACTATGCCGCCAACGGTGTGCAACTGGGCATTGCCCGCAGTGATGCGAGTTTCGCCAGTGTCGGTGCCACTCGTAACCAGCGTTCGGTGGCGGCGGCCGCCGAGCAGTTGGGCGCCGGTAATCCGGTGTACGAAAGCATCCTGCGGTCAGACTCGGCAGCCACGGCGCAGTCGGGTTTCCAGCAGCTGTCGGGAGAAATCTACCCGGCCATCGGCACAATGCTGATCAATGACAGCCGCCAGGTACGCGATGCCGTGGGCGAGCGCCTGCGCCATACGCCGGTTACCGGTGAGAGCAACGTGTGGGTCAAGGCGCTCGGCAGTTGGGGCAAGACCGACAGCCGCAGCGACACGGCAGGCTACACCAGCTCACTGGGCGGCATGCTGGCCGGTGTCGACGGCGCGCTGGACGAGCAGACCCGTGCCGGTCTCGTGGCCGGTTACAGCGACAGCTCGCTGAACATGGGCAGCGGCACGCATTCATCGGCGTCCATCGACAGCTACCACCTCGGCGCCTACGCCGGGCATGAGCTGGGCAATTGGCGCTTGAGCGTCGGCGGTGCCTACAGCTGGCATCGCGGCGACGTGAAACGCGACTTGCAGTACGGCGAAGTCAGCGGCAAGCAGAAGACCAAGCTGGATGCGCGCAGTGCCCAGGTATTTACCGAAGCGGCCTACCGTTTGAACGTGTCCTCGGTGGCGCTGGAGCCGTTCGCCAACCTGGCTTACGTGCATCTGGACAACGAACGCTTTGACGAGAAAGGCGACGCCGCCGCGCTGGAGCGTGGCAGTGACAGCCGCGATGCGGTGCTGAGCACCCTGGGCCTGCGGGCGGCAAAAACCTTCCCCCTCAATGACCGCCAGCAACTGGACGTTTCCGGCTCGCTGGGCTGGCAGCACAGCCTGAGTGCCGTTGAATCCGAAGAGCACCTGGCGTTTGTCGCCGGAGGGCCGTCGTTTGCGGTGCAAAGCTCGCCGTTGATGCGCGACGCGGCATTGGTGGGCGTGCAGGCGAGCCTGGCGTTGAGCAAAAGCACACGGGTCAACCTCGACTACACCGGCCAATTGGCTGGCCGGGAAAAAATCCAGGGTGTGGGTTTGAGCCTGAACTGGCAGTTCTGAGCAAGATCCTGAGGCCGAAAGAGGTCAACTGTGGGAGCGGGCTTGCTCGCGAATGCGGTGTGGCAGT
>NZ_JACAOM010000107.1:0-24029 GCF_013386245.1 Pseudomonas sp. 21615526
GGGGAAAAAGCCCTTGGGCACCAGCACGTACAACACGCCGGCGAGCACGATCACCAACACCGTCACAAAACCCATCAGCACCGTATGGTCGATCACCCAACCGAGGGTGCGATCGTAGAAGCGGTGAAAGCGCGAATCCGGGTGTTCATTGCCTTCATGAATCGCTTTCGGCGCGCGCAGCAGCACGCTGGCGAGCATCGGCGTGACGGTCAGGGAGATCAGCATCGAGATCACAATGGCCACCGACAACGACACCGAAAACTCGCGGAACAGCCGCCCGACAATCCCGCCCATCAGCAGCAGCGGAATAAACACCGCCACCAGCGACACGCTGATGGTCAGTACCGTGAAGCCGACTTCCTGGGCNNCACAATCGCATCGTCCACCACAAAGCCGGTGGAAATCGTCAGCGCCATGAGTGACAGGTTGTTCAGGCTGTAGCCGAGGAAGTACATCGCGCCGAAGGTGCCGAGCAGCGACAGCGGCACTACAATCGCCGGCACCAGGGTGCTGCGCCAGTCGCGGAAGAAGCCGAAGGTCACCAGGGTCACCAGCAGGATCGACACCAGCAACGTGATCTCGACGTCATGCAACGAGGCGCGAATGGTGGTGGTGCGGTCCATCAGCAGGTTGAGCTTGATCGTCGCCGGAATCGAGCTTTGCAGGAACGGCAGCGAGGCTTTCACCGCGTCCACCGTTTCGATCACGTTGGCGCCCGGCTGCTTGAACACCACCAGCAATACTGCCGGCTTGCCGTTGGACAGGCCGAAGTTGCGCAGGTCCTGCACGTCTTCGCGCACGTAGCCCAGGTCGGCGATATGGATCAGGTCGCCGTTGTGGGCCTTGACCACCAGCGGCCCGTAGTCCTTTTCATCGAGCAACTGATCGTTCGCCGCAATGCCGTAGTTGCGATCACCGATGGCCACGTTGCCCTTGGGCAAGTTGACGTTGGAGGCGTTGATCACCTGGCGCACCTGCTCCAGGCTCACGCCGTACTGGTTGAGCCGATCGGGGTTCAATTCCACCCGCACCGCCGGCAGCGCGCCGCCGCCCACCGTCACGTCACCGACCCCGGTGGTCTGCAACAACTTCTGCTCCAACAGGGTCGAGGCCACGTCATACATCTGCCCCGGCGTGGCGCTGTCGGAGGTCAGGCTGATGATCAAAATCGGCGAATCCGCCGGGTTGACCTTGCGGTACGTCGGGTTGCCGGACAGGTCGCTGGGCAGGTTGCTGCGGGCGGCATTGATCGCCGCCTGCACATCCCGCGCGGCGCCGTCGATGTCGCGATTCAGGTCGAACTGCAGGATGATCCGCGCCGAGCCCAAGCTGCTGGACGAGGTCATCTGCGTGACCCCGGCAATCTGCCCGAACTGGCGCTCCAGGGGCGTGGCCACTGAACTGGCGACGGTGGTCGGATCGGCGCCGGGCAACGAGGCGCTGACGCTGATGGTCGGGAAATCCACCTCCGGCAACGGCGCCACCGGCAACAGCATGAAGGCCAGCGCGCCAAACAGCGCGAGGCCGGCCGCCATCAAGGTGGTTGCAATCGGGCGGCGAACAAACGGCGCGCTGAGGTTCATTGCCATCAGACCGCTTCAGCCGGGCGGCGGCTGAAGCGCTGCCCCAGCCCGTGCATGGCGAGGAAGATCACCGGCGTGGAAAACAGCGTCAGCAACTGACTGAGCAACAACCCGCCGATAATCGCGATGCCCAGCGGGTGACGCAGCTCCGAACCAATCCCCGTACCGAGCGCCAGCGGCACCGCGCCGAACAGCGACGCCATGCTGGTCATCAGGATCGGCCGGAACCGCAACTCTGCCGCCTGGCGGATCGCGGCCGTGGGGCTCAGGCCGCCCTCGCGTAACAACTCCAGGGCAAAGTCGACCATCATGATGCCGTTTTTCATCACGATACCGATCAGCAACACAATGCCGATCAGGCCGATGATGTCGAACTGCGTGCCCGTCACCAGCAGCGCCAGCAAGGCCCCGAGTGCTGCCGAGAGCAGCGTCGAAAGGATCGTCACCGGGTGCACGAAGCTCTCGTACAGAATCCCCAGCATCAGGTACACCACCACAATCGCCGCCACCACCAGGAATACCTGGTTGGACAGCGACTGTTCGAACGTCGCCGCCGCGCCTTCCAGGTTGGCCTGCACCGACAGCGGCAAGCCGACCTTGGCCTCGATGTCCTTGAGCCGCGTCACTGCCGTGCCAAGGGTCTGGCCCGGAGCAAGGTTGAACGACACGTCGGCATACGGAAACTGACCCAGGCGATTGATGGTCACGGGCGTGCGCACCACCTGCATGGTCGCCATGCTCGACAGCGGCGCCACACCGCCACCGGGAATGTCCACGTACAATCCGGTGAGCAGGTCCGGCAAGTTGCGCGGCGGATGGTCGGTGGCGATCACCACGTGGTACTGGTTGAGCTGGGTGTAGATCGTCGAGACCTGGCGCTGGCCGAAGGCGTCATACAGCACATCGTCAATCGCCTGGGGCGTGATGCCCAGCCGCGAGGCCGTGGCGCGGTCAAAGGTCAGCTGGATCTGGTTGCCGAACTGCATCGCCTGGCTTTGCACATCGGTGAACATCGGGTCTTGCTTGATCGCCGCCAGCAGCTTGTTCGTCCACGTTTCCAGTTCGTCCGGATCGGTGGCTTGCAGGCCCAGGCGGTAGCTGGTGGTGGACACCGTGGCGTCGAGGGTCAGGTCCTGTACCGAGTGCAGGTACAGGCGGATCCCGGCGTCGTCGGCGTTGGCATCGGAGAGCCGGCGGATCACCTCGGTGGCACTGTCACGCTCGCCGCGCGGCTTGAGGTTGATCAGCAGGTTGCCCTGGTTGATGGTCGGGTTGGTCTGGTCGATACCCACAAAGGACGACAGGCTTTGCACCGCCGGGTCCTTGAGGATTCGCGCGGCCAGGCGCTGTTGTTCGGTCTGCATCTGCTGGAATGAAACCGTCGGCGCCGCCTGGGAAATACCCTGGATCAGGCCGGTGTCCTGGTCGGGGAAAAAGCCCTTGGGCATGATCACCAGAATCATCAGGGTCAGCGCGGCGGTGAGCGCTATCGAGATCAGGGTCAAGGTGCGGTGCGCCAACACCCAGTCAAGGCCACGCACGTAGTGGGTGTTGATGCGGTCGAAGAAATCCGCGCGGCGTTCCTGGTGCTTATTCTTGAGCATCCGCGCGCACATCATCGGCGTGAGGGTCAGGGAGATGAACGCCGAGATAACGATGGTCACGGCCACGGTCATGGCGAATTCGCGGAACAGCCGGCCGACTACATCGCCCATGAACAGCAGCGGGATCATCACTGCAATCAGCGCAATCGACAGCGAAATAATCGTGAAGCCGATTTGCTCCGACCCCTTGAGCGCCGCCTCCAGCGGCGAGTCGCCCGCCTCGATATAGCGTGTGATGTTTTCGATCATCACGATGGCGTCGTCCACCACGAATCCGATGGCGATAGTCAGCGCCATCAGTGTCAGGTTGTTCAGGGAAAAGCCCAGCGCATAAGCCACCGCCAGGGTGCCCACCAGCGTCAGCGGCACGGTGACTGCCGGAATAACCGTCGCCGCAACGTCGCGCAGGAAAATGAAAATCACGATCACCACCAGCAGCACCGCCACCGCCAGTTCGTACTGCACATCGGTGACCGAGGCGCGGATGGTTTGCGTGCGGTCGGTCAGCACATCGACCTTCAAGGTACCCGGCAAACTGGCCCGCAGCTTGGGCAGCAATTGCTGCACGCGGTCGACCACCTGGATCACGTTGGCGCCGGGCTGGCGCTGGATGTTCAGCACAATCGACGGCGTGCTGTTGGTCCACGCAGCCTGGCGCGGGTTCTCCGGGCCCTGGGTGGAACTGGCGATCTGCGACAGGCGAATCGGCGCGCCATTTTTATAGGCGATCACCAGGTCGCGGTATTCCTCGGCCGATTGCAGCTGGTCGTTGGCACCAATCGAATACGCCTGGAACTTGCCGTCGATATTGCCCTTGGCCTGGTTGACGTTGGCCGTGCCGAGGGAGGTGCGCAGGTCATCAATGGACAGGCCGAGGCTATTGAGCGCCGAGGTATTCGCCTCGACCCGCACCGCCGGGCGCTGACCGCCGCTGATGGTCACCAGGCCGACGCCAGTGATCTGCGAGATCTTCTGCGCCAGCCGTGTATCCGCCAGGTCCTCGACCTTGGTCAGCGGCAACACATCGGAGGTCAGGGACAGGGTCAGCACCGGCGCATCCGCCGGATTGACCTTGCTGTATACCGGTGGGTACGGCAGGTTGGCCGGCAGGAAGGTGCCGGCGGCGTTGATCGCGGCCTGCACTTCCTGCTCTGCCACATCCAGGGACAGCGACAGGTCGAATTGCAGGGTCACCACCGAAGCGCCGTCGGAGCTGGTGGAGTTCATCGACTTGAGGCCCGGCATCTCGCCGAGCTGGCGCTCCAGCGGCGCGGTGATCGAGGAGCTGACCACGTCCGGGCTGGCGCCGGGGTATTGGGTGAAGACCTGGATGGTCGGGTAGTCGACTTCAGGCAACGCCGACACCGACAACAGGTGATACCCCAACATGCCCAGCAACAGCACCGCGACCATCATCAAGGTGGTGGCGACGGGACGTTCGATAAAGGGCCGCGAAATGTTCATGCTCGGCAGCTCCTCACTGGGCGACGACCTTCACGGCCGAACCGTCATCCAGTTTGTCGGCGCCTTCGGTGATCACCTGCTCGCCTGGCTTGACGCCGTTCTCGAGCACCGCCGACACATCGCCCATCGATGGGCCGGTCTTGATGTTGCGCAGGCTGGCCTTGTCGCCATTCACCACGAACACGAAATCGCCCTTGCTGCCATGCTGGATCGCCCGGGTGGGCACCACGGCAACCTGGGCCAGGGTGTCGGCCTTCAGGCGCGCATTGACGAACTGGTTGGGGAACAGCGCACTGCCCGAATCATCGAACTGCGCCTTGACCTTGATGGTGCCGGTCGTCGTGTCTACCTGGTTGTCCAGGGCCAACAGGCTGCCGGTGGCCAGCAGGGCTTTCTTGTTGCGGTCGTAGGCCAGCACCGTCACGACGCCACGGCCCAGGGCCTGGTTGATTGCACCCAGGTCGTCCTCGGGGACCGCGAACACCACGGTGGCCGGGTTCATCTGGGTAATCACCACGATGCCGGTGGTGCTGGTGGTGGTGACGTAATTGCCGGGGTCGACCAGGCGCAGGCCCACCACACCGTCGACCGGCGAAGTGATGGTGCAGTAGCCGACCTGCACTTCAAGGTTCTGCACATTGCCCTGGTCGGCAGCCACGGTGCCCAGTTGTTGCTGGACCAACGAGGCCTGAGTGTCGACGGTTTGCTGGCTGGTAGAACCGGCCTTGACCAGTTCGCGGTAGCGCACCAGATCGCGCTGGGCATTGCTCAACACTGCCTGGTCGTGGGCCAGGGTACCCTTGGCCACAGCCAGTTGGGCCTTGAGAGCACGGTCATCGATCCGCGCAATCACCTGGCCCTTGCTGACGTGCTGGCCTTCCTTGAATTCCACGCTGCTGAGGATGCCATCGACCTGGGTGACCACGGTCACACTGCGGGTGGGGGTGACGGTGCCGAGGGCGTCGATATACACCGGCACGTCCTGCAACACCACCGGCACCACGGCCACCGGTTCGCCGGTGGCGGGAGGCCGGCCTTTGTGCCCGCCTGCAAAGAAGTGCAAACCCAGGGCAATCAACAACGCTACCAGTAACAACGTGCCAACGGCCCAGGCGAACGTACGTCGTCTGCTTTTCTCCACGGGTTTCTCTCTCGAACGCCGAAAACAGGAAGGGGCGGCCAGGCTAAATGGCCGCTCGCTGCCTGAACTCTAGCAGCGCGCTCGAGCTGTGCCTGTACGACCGTGAATGCGTTCAGCATCAAGACAGACAAAGTCAGCTGGGCGCCCCGCCATGCAAGGGCTGCGGCGGGATTCTTGAGCCCTGCGCAAAGCCGGTGCTACCATGCCAGACCGCCTGTCTTGGCAAGGAACCTCCTGGTCTATGAGCACCATTCGCGAGCGCAACAAAGAACTGATCCTGCGGGCTGCCAGTGAGGAGTTTGCCGACAAGGGCTTCGCCGCGACCAAAACCAGCGACATCGCCGCCAAGGCCGGGCTGCCCAAGCCCAACGTCTACTACTACTTCAAGTCCAAGGACAACCTCTATCGCGAGGTGCTCGAAAGCATTATCGAGCCGATCCTGGCGGCCTCCACACCGTTCAATCCTGATGGCGACCCTTCGGCCGTGCTGAGCGGGTACATCCGCTCGAAGATCTGCATCTCCCGGGATTTGCCGTTTGCCTCGAAAGTGTTTGCCAGTGAGATCATGCACGGCGCCCCGCATTTAAGCCCCGAGCAGGTGGAACAGCTGAATGCCCAGGCCAAGCACAACATCGACTGCATCCAGAGCTGGGTGGACCGTGGGCTGATTGCGCCGATTGATCCGCATCACCTGATGTTCAGCATTTGGGCGGCGACGCAGACGTATGCGGATTTTGACTGGCAGATTTCGGCGGTGACCGGGAAGGCGAAGTTGGATGAAGCGGATTATGAGGCGGCGGCGCAGACGATTATTCGGTTGGTGTTGAAGGGGTGTGAGCGGGACTGATAGACCGCAGCGTCTTCAAGATTCGCGAGCAAGCCCGCTCCCACATTTGAATTTGTGCCAGACATAAATTGTTTAAACGCCGCAGATCCAATGTGGGAGCGGGCTTGCTCGCGAAAGCGCCCTCCCAGACACATCCTGCACAAAGCCAAACCATCATCTCCAGATTCCCCGATCTAGCCTCTCAGAACCCCACCTGAAGAGAGGCAAAGGAATGCCTGATCCAGCTGCTTCACATCGCCTGCGCATCGGGCGATTCAGCGAGTCCAACCGCATCTACCTGATCACCACCAACACCCACGAACGCGCGCCGATATTCAGTGATTTTTATCTCGGCCGCCTGGTGGTCTGGCAATTCCGGCTCGCCCAGTATCAAGGGCTGGCGAACTCCCTGGCCTGGGTGGTCATGCCCGACCACTTTCACTGGTTGATTGAGCTGCAAAAAGGCTCATTGGGAGACCTGATGTGCCAGGTGAAGTCCAAAAGCACTCGAACCGTTAATGGCGCTACGGGCCGCAAAGGGCGGCTATGGCAAACCAGCTTTCATGATCGTGCGCTGCGCAAGGACGATGACTTGGTGAAGATGGCTCGGTATGTCGTGGCCAACCCATTAAGAGCAGGGTTGGTGGAGCGGATTGGCGACTATCCGCTGTGGGATGCGGTTTGGGTTTAGGTCCGGGACCGAGTCGCCCCTTTCGCGAGCAAGCCCGCTCCCACATTTGACCGAGTTCCAGCCTTGGAATGCAGTCAAATGTGGGAGCGGGCTTGCTCGCGAAGAGGCCCGACCAGTCACCTCACATCAAGCAGTAACCCCCGCATCCGCCAACAACCCCAACCCCTCGATCGCACTGATCGCACACTGCTCGTCAATATCCGACGTATCCCCGCTGATCCCGATCGCGCCCAGCACCACACCCGCCTGATCCCGGATCAACACCCCGCCCGGCGCCGGCACCACGCTGCCCTGCCCCAGGCTGTTCAGCGCGGCAATAAACGCCGGCCGTTGCTGTGCGTCCAGCGCCAGCAAGCGCGAGCCCTTGCCCAGGGCTATCGCACCCCAGGCCTTGCCAATCGCGATCTGCGGGCGCAGCAGGCTCGCGCCATCCTCGCGCTGCAACGTTATCAAATGCCCGCCGCTGTCGAGTACCGCAACGGTCAGCGGTGCCGCCGAAATGGTGCGGCCTGCCGCGATGGCGTGGCTGGCCAGGTTGACTGCGACTTTCAAGGTTAAAGCGCTCATGGGTGCCGTCCTTATCTTGTTATGGGAAAGCCGTGGGGCTCTGTCTGATCAGAAGCTCGATCAAACAAATAGAACACAATAGATTTATTTTTTGTATACAATATTTCGAAACATACGCACCACACGTCGAAATATTCCCGTCCATAAGCCTTCCGACGAACGTAAAGGCCACCCAAGAAAATGGATTGACCTGCCCCGCTCGCCGTGAATACACTTCGGACCAACACCACTTGTATACAATTACAAAACGCAAGAGGCACCAAAACCATGAGCAAAATGAGAGCAATCGAAGCCGCTGTCCTGGTGATGCGCCGTGAAGGGGTCGACACCGCCTTCGGTATCCCGGGCGCCGCGATCAACCCGCTGTATTCGGCCTTGCAGAAGGTCGGTGGCATCGATCACGTCCTTGCTCGCCACGTTGAAGGCGCCTCGCACATGGCCGAGGGCTACACCCGCACCAAGGCCGGCAATATCGGCGTGTGCATCGGCACCTCGGGCCCGGCGGGCACCGACATGGTCACCGGCCTGTACAGCGCCTCGGCGGACTCGATCCCGATCCTGTGCATCACCGGCCAGGCGCCACGGGCACGCATGCACAAGGAAGACTTCCAGGCTGTCGACATCACCAGCATCGTCAAGCCGGTGACCAAGTGGGCGACCACCGTCCTGGAACCCGGCCAGGTGCCGTATGCCTTCCAGAAGGCCTTTTATGAAATGCGCTCCGGTCGCCCGGGCCCGGTGCTGATCGACCTGCCATTCGACGTACAAATGGCCGAGATCGAATTTGACATCGACGCCTACCAACCACTGCCCCTGGCCAAGCCTTTGGCGACCCGCATCCAGGTGGAAAAAGCCCTGGCCCTGCTGGACCAGGCCGAGCGCCCATTGCTGGTGAGCGGTGGTGGCGTGATCAACGCCGACGCCAGCGAACTGCTGGTGGAATTCGCCGAGTTGACCGGCATCCCGGTGATCCCGACCCTGATGGGCTGGGGCACGATCCCGGACGATCACCCGCAGATGGTGGGCATGGTCGGCCTGCAAACGTCCCACCGTTATGGCAACGCCACGATGTTGAAATCGGACGTGGTGCTGGGCATCGGTAACCGCTGGGCCAACCGTCACACCGGTTCGGTGGAGGTGTACACCGAGGGCCGCAAATTCATTCACGTGGACATCGAGCCGACGCAAATCGGCCGCGTATTCACCCCGGACCTGGGCATCGTTTCCGACGCCGGCTCAGCCCTGACCATGTTCATTGAAGTGGCCCGCGAGTGGAAAGCCGCCGGCAAGCTCAAGGACCGCAGCGCCTGGCTCCACGATTGCCAGCAGCGCAAGGCCACCCTGCACCGCAAGACCCACTTCGACAACGTGCCGGTCAAGCCGCAACGGGTGTACGAAGAGATGAACCAGGTGTTCGGCAAAGACACCTGCTACGTCAGCACCATCGGCCTGTCGCAGATTGCCGGCGCGCAGTTCCTGCACGTCTACAAACCACGCCACTGGATCAACTGCGGCCAGGCCGGCCCGCTCGGCTGGACCATTCCGGCGGCACTGGGTGTGGTCAAGGCGGACCCGACCCGCAAAGTCGTGGCACTGTCCGGTGACTATGACTTCCAGTTCATGATCGAAGAGCTGGCCGTGGGCGCACAGTTCAAGCTGCCGTACATCCACGTGGTGGTGAACAACTCCTACCTGGGGCTGATCCGCCAGGCCCAGCGCGGGTTTGAAATGGACTACTGCGTGCAGCTGTCCTTCGACAACCTCAACGCACCGGAACTCAACGGTTACGGCGTCGACCACGTGGCCGTCGCCGAAGGCCTGGGTTGCAAGGCCCTGCGGGTGTTCGAGCCGGGCCAGATCCAGCCGGCACTGCGCAAGGCTCAGGAAATGATCGAAGAATTCAAGGTTCCGGTGATCGTTGAGATTATTCTGGAGCGGGTGACCAATATTTCCATGGGCACCGAGATCAACGCCGTCAACGAATTCGAAGATCTGGCACTGGTGGGCAACGACGCGCCGACTGCCATTTCACTGCTCGATTAAGGAGAACCCCATGCCGCGTTTTGCCGCCAACCTGTCCATGCTGTTTACCGAACAGGACTTTCTTGCCCGTTTCAAAGCCGCCGCCGACGCGGGGTTCAGTGGTGTGGAATACCTGTTTCCCTATGAATTCAGCTCAGCTGAAATCAAGGCGCAACTCGATGCCCACGGCCTGACCCAAGTGCTGTTCAACCTGCCGGCCGGTGACTGGGCCAAGGGCGAACGCGGCCTGGCCTGCCACCCGGACCGGGTCGAGGAGTTCCGTGCCGGGGTCAACCTGGCCATCGCCTACGCCCAGGTACTGGGCAATACCCAGGTCAACTGCCTGGCGGGGATTCGCCCGGCCGGCGTGGATGACGCGACGCTTGAAAAAACCTTCGTCGCCAACCTCAAGTACGCCGCCGACAAGTTGCAGGCGGTGGGCATCCGGCTTGTGATGGAGATGATCAATACCCGCGACATCCCGGGCTTCTACCTGAACAACACGGCGCAGGCCCTGTCGATTCGCGAGCAGGTGGGCAGTGCCAACCTGTTCCTGCAATACGACATCTATCACATGCAAATCATGGAAGGCGACCTGGCCCGCACCATGGCTGCGCACCTGGGTGAGATCAACCACATCCAGCTGGCGGACAACCCGGGGCGCAACGAGCCGGGGACCGGTGAGATCAACTACCGCTTCCTGTTCGAACATTTGGACCGCATTGGTTATCAGGGTTGGGTCGGCTGTGAGTACAAGCCGTTGACCACCACCGAAGCGGGTTTGGGTTGGCTCAAAAGCCACAACGCGATCTAACTGAACAAACACAGCACCCAATGTGGGAGCGGGCTTGCTCGCGAAAGCGGTGGATCAGTCGACATCAATGCTGAATGTCGGCCCCCATTCGCGAGCAAGCCCGCTCCCACAGTGGATCTCCTGTGTTTAGCAGGCCGCGCCAGGCCTGCACACCTAACAATAAGAGGATTTTCGTCATGGCTAAAATCGGATTTATCGGCACCGGCATCATGGGCCAACCCATGGCTGCCAACCTGCAAAAGGCCGGTCACCAACTGTTTCTTTCCGAGCATCACGGCAAGGCGCCGGCTGAACTGATCAGCGCTGGTGCGGTGGCCCTGGCCAACCCGCAGCAAGTGGCCCAGGAAGCCGAATTCATCATCGTCATGGTGCCCGACACCCCGCAGGTCGACGATGTGCTGTTCCGCGCCGACGGCGTTGCCGCAGGCCTTGGGCCGAACAAAGTGGTGATCGACATGAGTTCGATCTCGCCCACCGCCACCAAGGCCTTCGCCGCGAAGATCAACGAGACCGGCGCACGTTACCTCGACGCCCCGGTGTCCGGTGGTGAAGTCGGTGCCAAGGCCGGCACCCTGAGCATCATGATCGGCGGCGACCCGCACACCTTCGAACGCGCCCTGCCGCTGTTCCAGGCCATGGGCAAGAACATCACCCTGGTGGGCGGCAATGGCGATGGCCAGACCGCCAAGGTGGCCAACCAGATCATCGTTGCGTTGAACATCCAGGCGGTGGCGGAAGCGCTGCTGTTCGCCTCGAAGAACGGCGCCGACCCGGCCAAGGTGCGTGAAGCACTGATGGGGGGTTTTGCTTCGTCGAAAATCCTCGAAGTGCATGGCGAGCGCATGATCAAGGGCACCTTCGATCCGGGCTTCCGCATCAACCTGCACCAGAAGGATCTGAACCTGGCCCTGGCCGGTGCCAAGGAGCTGGGGATCAACCTGCCGAACACCGCCGGCACGCAGCAGGTGTTCAGCACCTGCACCGCCATCGGTGGCGGCAACTGGGACCACTCGGCGCTGATCAAGGGCCTGGAACATATGGCGAATTTTTCGATTCGCGATAAATAACCCCCTGATCGTTCCCACGCTCTGCGTGGGAATGCAGCCGTGACGCTCCGCGTCACAACAGCGGACGCAGAGCGTCCAGTGATTCATTCCCACGCGGAGCGTGGGAACGATCTGATGCACCCCTAATAACAAGAATCCCCGGGAGCCCGCTTATGTCGGTCGATCCGCAACACCTGCTTCGCGAGCTGTTTGCCACAGCCATCGACGCCGCCCACCCCCGGCAAGTCCTCGAACCCTATCTGCCCGCCGACCGCAGCGGCCGTGTCATCGTGATCGGCGCCGGCAAAGCCGCCGCCGCCATGGCGCTGGTGGTGGAAAACTGCTGGCAAGGCGAAGTCTCGGGCCTGGTGGTCACCCGCTACGGCCACGGCGCACCCTGCAAGAAAATCGAGGTGGTCGAAGCCGCGCACCCGGTGCCGGACGCCGCAGGCCAGGCCGTGGCCAAGCGTGTGCTGGAGCTGATCAGCAACCTGGGCGAAGACGACCGCGTGATCTTCCTGCTCTCCGGCGGCGGCTCTGCACTGCTCGCCCTTCCGGCCGCCGGCATCACCCTGGCGGACAAGCAAGCGATCAACAAGGCCCTGCTCAAATCCGGCGCCACCATCGGCGAGATGAACTGCGTGCGCAAGCACCTCTCGGCGATCAAGGGCGGGCGCCTGGCCAAGGCAAGCTGGCCTGCCACCGTCTACACCTACGCGATTTCCGATGTGCCGGGCGACCAGGCCACGGTCATCGCTTCCGGCCCCACTGTTGGCGACCCCAGCACCTCGCAACAGGCGCTGGCGATTCTCAAGCGCTACCAGATTGAAATCCCGGCGTCGGTGCGCACCTGGCTGCAAAGCCCGGAGTCGGAAACCGTCAAGCCCGAGGACCCGGTGCTCGCCCGCAGCCATTTCCAACTGATCGCCCGTCCGCAGCAATCCCTGGAAGCGGTGGCGGTGAAAGTCCGCCAGGCCGGTTTCAGCCCGCTGATCCTCGGCGACCTGGAAGGCGAAGCGCGGGACGTGGCCAAGGTGCACGCCGGTATCGCCCGGCAAATCATCCAGCACGGCCAACCCCTGGCGGCGCCTTGCGTGATCCTCTCCGGCGGCGAAACTACCGTCACCGTACGCGGCAATGGCCGTGGCGGACGCAACGCCGAATTCCTGCTGAGCCTCACCGACAGCCTCAAGGGCCTGCCCGGCGTCTACGCCCTGGCGGGTGACACCGACGGCATCGACGGCTCGGAAGACAACGCCGGCGCGATCATGACGCCCACCAGCTACGCCCGCGCCGAAGCCCTGGGCTTGAGCGCCAGTGACGAGCTGGACAACAACAATGGCTACGGCTACTTCGCGGCCCTCGACGGCTTGATCATCACCGAGCCGACCCGCACCAACGTCAACGATTTCCGCGCCATTCTGATTCTTGAAAGCCCTGAAAGAGAGTCCCCTGAACATGACGCCTGACAAGAAGGTCAAGATCCTCGCCACGCTGGGCCCGGCCACCGACAGCATCGACGACATCCGCGAGCTGGTGGAAGCCGGGGTGAATATCTTTCGCCTGAACTTCAGCCATGGCGATCATGCCGACCACGCCCAACGCTACCAGTGGATTCGCCAGGTGGAGCGCCAGCTCAATTATCCCCTCGGCATCCTGATGGACCTGCAAGGGCCGAAGCTGCGGGTGGGGCGTTTTGCCGAAGGAAAAGTGCAACTGATTCGCGGCCAGGCCCTGCGCCTGGACCTGGACCCGACACCCGGTGACCAGCGGCGGGTCAACCTGCCCCACCCGGAAATCATCGCGGCCCTGCAGCCCGGCATGGACCTGCTGCTGGACGACGGCAAGCTGCGCCTGCGGGTGATCACCAAGCACGCCGATGCCATCGACACCACCGTGCTCAACGGCGGCGAACTGTCGGACCGTAAAGGCGTGAACGTACCCCAGGCATTGCTGGAGCTCAGCCCGCTGACCGCCAAGGACCGCCGCGACCTGAGCTTCGGCCTGGAACTGGGGGTGGACTGGGTGGCGCTGTCGTTTGTGCAACGCCCGGAAGACATCCGTGAAGCCCGCGAGTTGATCGGCGACAAGGCGTTCCTGATGGCCAAGATCGAGAAGCCCTCGGCGGTGCAGCGCCTGCAGGAAATCGCCGCGCTGAGCGACGCGATCATGGTCGCCAGAGGCGACCTGGGGGTGGAAGTGCCGGCGGAAAGCGTGCCGCAAATCCAGAAGGACATCATTGGTGTGTGCCGCCAGTTGGGTAAACCGGTGGTGGTGGCCACGCAGATGCTTGAATCCATGCGCTTCTCCCCGGCGCCGACCCGTGCCGAGGTCACCGACGTGGCCAACGCAGTGGCGGAAGGGGCGGACGCGGTGATGCTGTCGGCGGAAACCGCTTCCGGTGAATACCCGTTGGAGGCCGTGCTGATGATGAGCAAGATCATTCGCCAGGTGGAAAATGGCCCGGATTACCAGACCCAGCTGGACGTCAGCCGGCCCAAGGCGGATGCCACGGTGTCGGACGCCATCAGCTGTGCGATCCGCCGTATCAGCAGCATCCTGCCGGTGGCAGTGCTGGTGAACTACAGCGAGTCGGGCACCTCCACCCTGCGGGCGGCGCGGGAACGGCCGGCGGTGCCGATTCTGAACCTGACACCGAACCTGTCGACGGCGCGACGCTTGAGCGTGGCGTGGGGCGTGCATTCGGTGGTGAACGATCGGCTGCGGCAGGTGGATGAGGTGTGTTCCACGGCGTTGGAGATTGCCCAGGCACAGGGTATGGCGGAGCGTGGGGATACGTTGGTGATTACTGCTGGGGTGCCATTCGGGCAGCCGGGGTCGACCAACTCGTTGCGGATCGAGACATTGATCTAATCCCCTGTGGCGAGGGAGCTTGCTTCCGCTGGACTGCGCAGCAGGCCCTTCTTTTGGGGCCGCTGCGCGCCCCAGCGGGAGCAAGCTCCCTCGCCACAAGATTCGGCGCTTTCCTGCAGATTATTGATCATGCCCAACCAATCCTGCCCCGACTGGGCCGAAGCCCTGCTCAACGGCTTCAGCCAGATATTCCTGCAGCGCCACCCGCTGTGTGGCCTGCTCTGCCTGCTGGCGATCCTGGTCGGCGCCCCGGCCCTGCTCGGCGGCGCGCTGCTGGGCGGTGTCGCCGGCTTACTGACCGCCCAACGCCGCGGCTATCCCAAGGCCGAACGCCAGGCCGGTCTCTATAGCTACAACGGCGTGCTGCTCGGCTTGCTGATCAGCCAGCACTTCAGCTGGTCGGCACTGCTGCCGCCGTTGATTCTCGCCTGCGGTGGCCTCAGCGCAATCCTCACTCGCCAGTGGCTCAAACGCGCCGCCAACCCCGATGACCTGCCCGCCTACACCGCACCGTTTGTGGTACTCGGCTGGCTGCTGCTGGGCACCACCGCGCCCGCCGCATTTGCCGCCAGCGAACCCGGCACCTGGGCGCTAATCTGCGCGCCGTTCACAGGTCTGGCCCAAGTCATCCTGATGGACCAACCCCTCGCCGGCCTGCTGATCGCCCTCGGCCTTTTAATAGCCAGCCGCCGCGCGGCCTTGTGGGCGCTGACCGGCGCGAGCCTCGGCGTGTTGATCGCCCTGTTGATGGACGAGCCCGCCAGCGCCCTGCTCGGCCTGCACAGCTATAACCCGGCGCTGGCCGCCCTGGCCCTCAGCCAGTATCGTCGCCAACCCTGGCTGCCGCTGATCGGCATTCTCCTGGCGATCATCCTCACGCCCGGCTTCACCGGCCTGAACCTGCCCGCGCTGACCGCGCCGTTTATCCTCGCCACCTGGCTGGTGCGCGCCAGTCAGCGGGTGATGCAGAAAACCCGCATGGACAGCCCCTTCGAATCCCCCTAGGCTTCGCTGATCTTCGATTCAGGCGACTTCCATGGACAGCAACAAGCACTGGCGTGAGCGTCTCTACGTCATGGTTTTCCAAAGTGACACCCCGGCCGGCCGACGCTTCGACAGCACCCTGTTGCTGATCATCCTGGCCAGCCTGGTGATCGTGATCCTCGACAGCATCCAGGAGGTCCACGACAACTACGCCAACGTGCTGGCCTATATCGAGTGGGGCTTCACCATCATCTTCGCCATCGAGTACGGCCTGCGGCTGTACTGCTCGCCCAAGCCGTTGCGCTATGCCTTCAGCTTTTATGGGCTGGTGGATTTGCTGGCGATCGTGCCCGGGATCCTCGCGCTGTACTACAGCGACGCGCAGTACCTGCTGATTATCCGAATCATCCGGATGCTGCGGATTTTCCGCGTGCTCAAGCTCGGCCCGTACCTCAAGCAGGCCAACTACCTGATGTCGGCGCTGCGGGGCAGCAAGCAGAAGATCGTGGTGTTCCTGGTCAGCGTCTGCACCCTGGTCACGGTGTTCGGCACCTTGATGTACGTGATCGAAGGCCCGGAGCACGGCTTTACCAGTATTCCCAAGGGCATCTATTGGGCAATCGTGACGCTGACCACCGTGGGTTTTGGCGATATCGTGCCGAAGACCCCGCTGGGCCAGGTGATTTCGTCGCTGGTGATGATCACCGGTTATTCGATCATCGCGGTGCCCACCGGGATCTTCACCGCCGAACTGGCCAACGCCATGCGCGGTGAGCAATTGCAAACGGATTGCCCGGTGTGCAAGAAAAACAGCCATGAGCCCAATGCAGCGTTTTGCTCACGGTGTGGCAGCGCGCTTTTCAAGAAACTGGAATAAGCAAAGTTCTTTTTAATCTTTAAGCGACTATGCGCCCCCCCGTTATAGTCGCCGGCATATTGCCCCCATGCGTTTCAAAAACCTTCTCGAACAACAAGGAATGAGCAGTGAAAAAACTCGTTAGTGCCTCTCTCCTGGCCGCCGGCCTCGCACTGGCTGGCGTCGTCCAGGCCGCCCCGGTCACCCTGCTCAACGTCTCCTATGACGTGATGCGTGACTTCTACAAGGACTACAACGCCGCCTTCCAGAAGCACTGGGCCGCCGAGCATCCAAACGACAAGCTGACCCTGCAGATGTCCTTCGGTGGTTCGAGCAAACAAGCGCGCTCGGTGATCGACGGCCTGCCGGCTGACGTGATCACCATGAACATGGCCACCGACATCAACGCCCTGGCGGACAACGGCAAACTGGTGCCGGACAACTGGGTTACCCGCCTGCCGAACAACAGTGCGCCGTTCACTTCGGCCACGGTGTTCATCGTGCGCAAAGGCAACCCGAAAGCCCTGAAAGACTGGCCGGACCTGCTCAAGGATGGCGTGCAAGTCATCGTGCCGAACCCGAAGACCTCCGGTAACGGCCGTTACACCTACCTCTCGGCCTGGGGTTATGTGCTGAAAAACGGTGGCGACGAAGAGAAGGCCAAGAAGTTCGTGGGTGACCTGTTCAAGCACGCACCCGTGCTGGACACCGGTGGCCGTGCCGCTACCACCACGTTCATGACCAACCAGATCGGCGACGTGCTGGTGACCTTTGAGAACGAAGCAGAAATGATCGCCCGTGAATTCGGCCGTGATCAGTTCGAAGTGATCTACCCGAGCGTTTCCGCAGAAGCTGAGCCGCCAGTGTCGATCGTCGACAAAGTGGTCGAGAAGAAAGGCACCAAAGTGGCTGCCGAGGAATACCTGAAGTACCTGTGGTCGCCGGAAGGCCAGGAAATTGCCGCCAACAATTACCTGCGTCCACGTGACCCGAAAGTGCTGGCCAAGTACACCGACCGTTTCCCGAAAGTCGACTTCCTGTCGGTAGAGAAGACCTTTGGCGACTGGCGCACCGTGCAGAAGACCCACTTCAATGATGGCGGGGTTTTTGACCAGATCTACTCCGGGCAGTAATCCGCACCCTGATCGCTGATCGTTCCCACGCTCCGCGTGGGAATGCATCATAGGACGCTCCGCGTCCAGGTCGCGCCGCAAGACCTGGACCGTGCGCAATGGTGACGCAGAGCGTCACTGGATGTATTCCCACGCGGAGCGTGGGAACGATCTATCTACAGCCGTTACATCGGCGGTGTCACGCCATCCTTACCCGCAGAAATCGCCTGGGCCGTCACGCTCCCGTCCGCGCCCTTCGCCGCAAACATCACCACCTTCACCCCAGGCTTCAGCAAGCTGCGATCACCCGGCTCCAGGTTGACGATCGGCACATCATCCGGCACCACGATCTTCTGCTCGCCGCCCTTGTACTTGACGGTCAACGTGCGGCCATCGCTCACCACCAGGTCACCCACGGTGCCGTTGGTCATGCTGCTGCCTTCCTTCAGGTCGAACGCACGGTGCCCATCGCCTGTACCGGCCATCGCCGGTGGGAATACATGCACTTCCAGCGCCGTCAGGGTGCCATCCGCGTTGGGCATGGCCGCCGAACCGATGTAACTGCCGGGCTTGATGTCTTCGATTTTTGCCAGGGTGACCGCACGCACCTGCGTGTCCTTGGTCAGGTGCACGGTGACGTCTTCACCGCTGTTGACCTTGACGTGCATCGCGTCGCCGTCCATCGCGGTAATCGCACCCCGCACGCCGACACGCGGGGCATCTGCGGCCTGGGCAACGCCCACGGTCATCAGCGCGGCCAGGCTGGAGGCCAGGAGCATCTTGTTGAATGTCGTCTTCATGGCAGTCGATTTCCTGTTTATGCAGTTGTGACTGAATGTATCATCGACCTTCAGCGCGAAAGTTAACGTTTCAGTCATTAATTCCCGGCATGAGTGTTATCACCACAGACAGGCTACTCCCGCCCGGGGCCAGTCTTTATCCTCGCTCGCCACAATCCTTCGCTTTTATGAGAACGCCATGAACGCCACGCCCCCCGCTACAAGCACGATGACCCGAGGCATGGTGATGCTGTTTGCGTTCTGTTGCGGCGCCATCGTCGCCAACATCTACTACGCGCAACCGATCATCGAGCTGATCGCCCCGGACATCGGCCTCACGCCGGCCATGGCCAGCCTGATCGTGTCCCTGACCCAGATCGGCTATGCCCTGGGCCTGTTCTTCCTGGTGCCGTTGGGCGACCTGCTGGAAAACCGCCGGCTGATGATCATCACCACCGTGGTGGCCATCGCCAGCCTGCTGGGTGCAGCGTTCACCGAACAGCCGAACCTGTTCCTGCTGGTGTCGCTGCTGATCGGCTTCAGTTCGGTGTCGGTACAGATCCTGATTCCGCTGGCGGCGCACCTGGCGCCGGCTGAATCCCGTGGCCGGGTGGTCGGCAGCATCATGGGCGGCTTGCTGCTGGGTATCCTGCTGGCGCGACCGGTGTCCAGCGTGGTGGCCGACCACTTCGGCTGGCGCGCCATGTTCATGGCCGCTGCGGCACTGATGGCGTTTATCAGCGTGGTGCTGATGCTGACCATCCCCAAGCGCCAACCGGATCACGCGGCCAGCTATGGCCAGCTGCTCGCCTCGCTGGGCACCTTGCTGCGCCGCCAGCCGGTGCTGCGCCAGCGCGCGTTTTACCAGGGCTGCATGTTCGCCACCTTCAGCCTGTTCTGGACCGCCGCCCCGCTGGAACTGTCCCGCAACCACGGCCTGAGCCAAAGCCAGATCGCCCTGTTTGCCCTGGTCGGCGCCCTAGGCGCCATCGCTGCCCCCATCGCCGGGCGCCTGGCGGATGCCGGCCACACCCACCGCGCTTCGCTGCTGGCGATGCTGTTTGCCGCACTGAGCTTCCTGCCGGCCTTCGTGCACCCGCTGTACAGCGTGATCGGCCTGGCGGTGACCGGCGTGGTCCTGGACTTCTGCGTGCAGATGAACATGGTCCTTGGCCAGCGCGCCATCTACGCCCTCGACGCCAACAGCCGTAGCCGACTGAACGCGCTGTACATGACCAGCATCTTCATCGGCGGCGCCTTCGGCTCGGCGATTGCCAGCAGCGTGTACGAACACGGCGGCTGGCTGGGGGTGATGCTGGTGGGCAGCGCATTCCCGCTGGTGGCGTTGCTGCGCTTCTTGAGCGCCTCGCGGCAAGGGGCGGTGGCGACTGCCTGACCCACCTTACAACCGCATCAACCGCTCCAACGCCGCATCCGCCAGAAATGACGAGTGACGAGGTCAAGGGCTTGCTGACTGATTGGGAATTACCGCCCAGGGATTTATGGGCGGTATCCCCTCCAGGAGGATGGCGAGCGCCCTGGCGCGTTGCTTTTCAGCGCAGGTGAGTAGACAGACCGATCACGTCCTCTGGCCGGATCAAGCGTGTGCTTTTAAGCAGGAAGTTTGTCTGACGCCGTCCCAGTAAGTCGATGCCCACAAAGTAACGCCCGCTCTGCTGGTTGTATTTGACGACGGTATCTCCAATACGGCCCGTGTAGCTATCCACCAGCCGCAAGGGCGTTCCGACTTCTGTCATTAAACCCGTCAGATCAATTGTGTCTTGGCCACTGGTGAAATCCATGATCAGGTCAGCGTCGTCATAGGCCGAGTCGCTGGCCTTCTCATACCTGAACGTGTTTCTACCGCCCACACCCCAGAGCGTATCTCCACCTGCCCCGCCGGTGAGAACGTTATCCACCGTATTGCCTATGAGCGTGTCACGGCCTGAGCCGCCAATCGCATTCTCCACGGTGACACCTTTGGCTATACCAACATTATTGCGCAAGCCGCCTATGCTGGAGGCTGCGCCCTCGCGCAAGTCGATGGTCTGGTTCTGCCGGAAGCCCGAAAAGTCCAGGGTGTCATCGCCACCTTTGTCCCTCACCAGGAACCTGGGAGCGCCACTCTGGGAATGCAGGCTAAGGAAGGGATCACCGGTGTTGGAGTTGAAGCCATAGACAGTATCGTGCGGAGCAGGAAAAGGTTCCGGATTCGGGTCCGGTTGAGGTTCTGGCTTGGGCTCTGGTTGGGGCTCCGGCTTGGAAACTCCAGGTTCGTGTGCCCCGCCAGTGACTATGTCACTGGCCTGAATGCCACCCACGCTCTTAATCAGAAAATCCGCTTTGCCCCTGCCAGTGGTGTCGAGACCCAGACTACCGTTTCCGCTGCGCGGGTCATGGCTCAGGACAATCTCGCCAGCACGCCCCGTAAACCGCTCAACAATGTTGAAATGCTTGATTGAGGTATTTTTCAATAAGCCCGAAAGGTCGATCTTGTCTGTGCCGCTGGTGAAATCCAGGATTTCGTCAGGCCTGGTGAGTGTCGAGTCACTCGCTCTATCGTAAGCAAACACGTCCGCGCCTGCGCCGCCTGTCAACCTGTCTGAACCCGCTCCACCCTTGAGCCGGTTGCCGGCCTCATTCCCTATGAGCTCATCGTCACCTGAGCCACCTGTGGCATTTTCAATGACAACGCCCTTGGCGATAGACACATTACCCTTCAAGCCACCCACATTGGAAAACGACTCCGCATTCAGGTTGATCTTCTGGTTCTGGGAAAATAGCGAAAAGTTCAGCGTGTCATTCCCGCCCCCGTCCCATACCGAAAATATCGGGGCGTCCTTCGAGGACTCAAGGCTGAAGTGGTCACGGTCAGTATTGGATTCAAAGCCATAAGTAGTATCGGTATTCCGAATATTGAGATTGGCCCCGTAGAGTTTCTGTACGGCAGCAATATCATCTTTCATTGGCGTTGAAGGTTCGCGCGATTTGAAGTCATGGCCCGTATGATTGGTTTCTCGCCAGTAACTCATCACGCTGTGGGCTCTGGTGTCCTGCGTGTATAGGGCATCTGCATAAGAGTGCACACTTTCACCATAGTCCCCAGGGTGGCCAAGCCCCAGGGCATGTCCCAACTCATGTATGGCCGTTGATAAAAAAACATCGCCATGCCGTGGGGCATCAGAAGCGCCTTTCGTTCCAACCGTAGTGCTCATATCACCGTACCAGCGATTAGGCAGCCCAGACACCCCGCCATTGTCATCGGGATTGGCCTTGATGGTTATTGAACCATCCGGACCTGGCGCCCCCTCCTTGAAGACAATATTTGTCACGTCCTGCCAAGATCTCAGGGCTTTGCGCAAGGACGCTTTCTGTTGCACAGAGAATTGATCGTCAAGGGTGAAGGAAAGCTCGATTTTGTTATCGCCATTACGATCGTAATGCCTCGAACCCTCTCGCAGGATGTGCTTTGCAGCATCATCCGTGGTGAAGGTTTTTTTTGAGGTTGCGCCATCACTGGTAGTGGCCGCATTCAACGTAGATAGCTCATGACTTGAAACAGTCGGATTAACAAAAGAAGCAGTGACTCTCATACAAACAACATCCTTTTAGTTGAGACTTTGATTCATCAGGAAACAGACTTTCAACGCGACTTTTTCACTTAACAGCCGCCTTAAAATCTCACATGAAAAAACCGAATGTCACCCCTATGAACGTTTCAATTTAAATATCCAAACAGCCAGAAACACATCGCCAATTTTTTAAGCACACTATATTTATATTCAGAAGTTTCAGATCAGGCCAGCTCTGCATTCAATATGCGATACGAAGAAAACCGGAGACATATAAACCTACAATTACCCATCGCCCTAACCCGGGCATGAAAACAATCTGCTACACATCCGGCTGCTGCACCACGTGGTGCTGATGGCTGAGAGCCAGGCACTGGAAACAGGGCCAGACTCTGCCTTCACTCTGGCGGTTACCCAGGGGCGCCCGGCTGTTGAAGCAGACCTTTCAATAGCTGCAGCAACGTCGACAATGTCTTGGCGATCATCTCGTTCAACACTGCAAGCGTGGTCGTTTTCGAATCAGGCGCAGGGGGCGGCGCCGGGGACGGCACTACATTTGGCATGGGTAATGGCACCGGCTTGAACCCAGGCGTCGCCCCCGCCCACTGCACATCCGTCGACTTGATCTGGCCAACACTGTTGATCAACAACTCGGCTTTGCCACTGCCGTTCAGGTCAACTTCAAGGCTTGACCGGCCCGTGGCGGCGTCGTACTTGAGCAAGGCCTCGCCAGCGCGCCCCGTGAATCGGTCCGTGAACACCAGGGTGCCCACCCCGGCTTCTTTCAATGCGCCCGACAGGTCGATCTTGTCGGTACCGCTGGTAAAGTCCTCGATCAAGTCAGGATCCTGGGGCGTGGAATCACTGGCCTTGTCGTAGATAAACATGTCCGCTCCGCCGCCACCGCGCAACGTATCAGCCCCTGCTCCACCTTTGAGTCGATTGCCCGCCTCGTTACCGATCAGGGTGTCGCGACCGGCCCCACCTGTTGCGTTTTCAATTGTGCACCCCTTGGCAATCGAGACATTGCCCTTCAAGCCGCCCACGTCAGAGAACGACTCGGCATTGAGGTTGATCTTCTGGTTCTGTGAGAACCCTGAAAAGTCCAACGTATCGTCACCGCCGCCGTCCCATACGCAAAAAACGGGTTTGTCCGTGGCGCTCTTGAGCGTCATCGCCTCCCGCTCGGTGTTGGAGTTGAAACCATACGTGGTGTCGGTATTGCGGGTTTGGTGATTGGCCCCATACAACCGCTGCGCTGCCGCGATGTCGTCCATCATTGGAGCGGATGGATTCGAAGACTGAAAGTCGTGGCCGGCCTGGTTTTTCTCCGACCAGTAGCTCATGACGCTGCGCGCCTTGGTATCCCCGGCATAGACCGCGCCACTGTTGTAGGTAGAGCCGCCACCATTGTAGTTGCCTGGATGCTGCAGGCCGATGGCGTGCCCGATTTCATGTACCGCGGTCACCGAAAAGTGGCTGCCCAGGCCAGGTCTGCTCCCTGCTTTCAGCGTGCCTATCGTCGCGGTCGTGCTGGTGTTGGAGCGTGTAGGTGATGTGGCAACACCACGGTCACCGCGAGGGTTGTTTTTAATGTTTACCGTGCCGTCTGCCCCATCTGCCTGCTCCTTGAGGTTAATGTTGGCAACATCCTGCCAGGACTGCACCGCTTGACGAACGCGTTGTTGCTGCTGCGCGGTGAAACTGGGGTCGACGGTGTAGGACAGATCAACTTTCTTGTCGCCGTTACGATCGTGAAACCGCAGGTTGTCCCGCGAGATCTGCTTGCCGGCCTGATCCGTGGTGTAGGTCGGCTTGGCTTTCGCGCCGAAGCCAGTCGGACCGGGGTCAGACTCCGGCAAGTTTTGAAGCATGGGCCTGATGGAGATCGCGTCAAAAACGTTCATGAGAAAGAGCACTCTCTTTTAATTAATAGACGAGCCGGAACAATCGGCATCAGCCATTAAGCTCCCATGCATGGAAAGCACGGGACAGCGCTTATTTAGTTCTCACCGAAACATTTAAAAGCGATGAAACACCCGCTAAGAAACTCAATAAATTACTTGTAATTTAAACAACTGAACACACACCAGC
>NZ_JACAOM010000108.1:0-38215 GCF_013386245.1 Pseudomonas sp. 21615526
AAAAGTGACCCGCTGTAAGAGCGGAACCCTAAGTGGCCGTTACCGAAGAAACGGATATGTACCCAAAACCAAACCCAACCTTAAGGATTCCGAACACTCAAAAGACTCATCAACCCCGCCAACGGAAAATCCCCCTCCAACTCCGCCAAACTCGCCGTACTCATAGCCTGCGGCTGCCGAAAATGCCCATGCTGCAAATAACTGATCAGCCCCCCCACAAACGGCTGATGACTAACCAGCAACACATCATCGTCATTGTCGAGATGCTTGAGCACCTCCAGCGGATTACTCTCCGGCGTCAACCAAGGCACAGTGCGGACATCCGGCTCAAACCCCAACGCCTCCCGCACCAACTGCGCCGTCTGCTGCGCCCGCACATACGGACTGGCAATGATCGCCCGAATCGGCTGCCCAATCAGATGCCCCGCACTGCGCAAAACCTCATCGCGCCCATGGGCCGTCAAATCACGCTCGGCATCCGTACGCGCATGCCCCTCGGCCTCACCGTGACGCAACACCCACACCTTCATAGCTTGGGTTCCTCATCACGCACAGGATGCGGCGCCGGCGGCACGCTGTGGGCAGCCTCACCTTCCGGCGCACGCGGCGTCGGCCAATCAGCAAACGGCCAAGGCTTCTGATCACTGTGAAAGCTGCCAAACCGCCCAATCTGCGCCAAAAACTGACTCAAACTGTCACCAAAATTCATCAGCCCCAGGTTCGGCGCCCCATACACCAGGCGATAAACCAGTTGCACCACCACCAGCGCGCCCAGCAGAAACTGCGCCACTTGCCACACCAGGGCAAACACCAGCATCCACAGCACACGCAGGCCAATGGATTCGTACTTGGGAGCTGCTTTCGGATCGTTCATGACGCGTTCCTCAGTTGAAACCACTGGTGGAAATAAAGTCGACATCGGTTTTAGGCTCGGCGCGCATCAGCAACTCGATGACCTGGTTCAAGGTGCGCCCTTCAAACAGGATCGCGTGCAACCCGGCAACCAGCGGCATATACACCCCGACCTCCTGAGACTTGGCCTTCAGCACCTTCAGGGTGTTGACGCCTTCCGCCACTTCGCCCAAACGCGTCACGGCGTCTTCCAGGCTCAAGCCCTGGCCAAGGGCAAAACCGACCTGATAGTTGCGACTTTTCGGTGACGAGCAGGTGACGATCAGGTCGCCCACACCCGCCAGGCCAAGGAAGGTCATCGGGTTGGCGCCCTGATTGACCGCAAACCGGGTCATCTCGGCCAGGGCGCGAGTGATCAGCATGCTCTTGGTGTTTTCACCCATGCCCAGCGCAACCGCCATGCCGGCGATGATCGCGTAGACGTTCTTCAACGCCCCGCCCAGCTCGACGCCGAAACGGTCGGCACTGGCGTACACGCGGAAGGTGCGACCGTGCAGCACCTCCTGCACCCGCTCGCAGAGTTCTTCGTCTTCACTGGCGATCACCGTGGCAGTCAGCGCGTGCTCAGCCACTTCCCGCGCCAGGTTCGGCCCGGACAACACGCCAATCCGCGCTTCGGGGGCGATTTCTTCAAGGATCTCGCTCATCAACTTGAAGGTGTGCGCCTCAATGCCCTTGGTCAGGCTCACCAGCAGCTTGCCCGCCAGCCGCTCGGCATGGGGTGCAAGCACCGAACGCAAAGCGCTGGAGGGCAGCGCGACGAAGCACAGGTCGCATTCGTCCAGCGTCGCCTGTAAATCAGTCACCGGCTCCACGGCCGGCAGAATCTTGATGCCTTTAAGGTAACGGGGGTTTTCCCGGTTGACCCGAATGGCTTCGGCTTGCTCGGGGTCACGCATCCATTGACGCACCCGGTGACCATTTTCAGCCAGCAGATTAGCCACGGCGGTACCAAAACTTCCGCCTCCCAGGACCGCAATAGGGCGCTGTTCAGTCATATGCAATCCGTTAATCCATAGCAGTGGCGATGGCCGCATTATACGGAGCGACCCGCCTGCGGCCAGCCCCCGCGTCAATTCAAACGCTTGTCGGAAAATGCGACATTTGTGCGAAGTAATTACAGGGCCGACGACTGGCAAAAGGCCCCACCTCAGTTAACATGGGCGGCTATCCGTAATTATCAAGGCCGTGCCGTGTATTTGGGCCCTCCTCCTCGCTCATCCCTTCTGCTGACGTTGTTGTGCATGCCGTGGTGCAGTGTGCCGGTGCTGGCTGACGACCTGTTCCTCGACAGCCAGCCGCTGCCGCAGGTGCTGACCGCCACCCGGCTCAAGCAATCGGCCGCCGCCGTGCCCGGCAGCATGACGGTGATCGACAGCGAGCTGATCAAGGCCAGCGGTGCGCGGGATATCCCCGAACTGCTGCGGCTGGTGCCCGGGATGATGGTCGGCTACACCACCGGCAACCAGGCCGCCGTGAATTACCACGGCACCCAGGCGGGCGATGCGCGGCGCATGCAGGTGTTGATCGATGGGCGCTCGGTGTACCGCGCGGGCCTGGCCACGGTGGACTGGAGCGATATTCCGGTAGCCCTGGAAGACATCGACCGCATCGAGGTCTTCCGCGGCCCCAATACCGTCAGCTACGGCGCCAACGCGCTGATGGCCGTCGTCAACATCCTCACCCGCTCGCCGGCCAACAGCCATGGCACGCGGATGAAACTCACCCAGGGCGGCCGAGGGATCAACGACTGGTACGCCAGCCAGGGCATGGGCTGGGACACCGGCGATTTGCGCCTGTCACTCTCCGGTCAACAGGACGATGGCTTTGACAGCGACCGCGTGGGCGCTGACCGCCGCGACGGGCGCCGCCTGAACCGCTTCAGCCTGGCCGTGAGCCAGACCCTGAATGCGCAACAAAGCATCGACTGGCAACTGGACGCCAAGGAAGGCACCAACCAGCGCCCTTACACCTACCAACCGGTGTTCGACGGGATTACCGAAGGCGGTAACAATTCCGACGTCAGCGCCAAGGACTATGCCGGTTCCCTGCGCTGGAACTTCGACTTCAACCCCGATCACAGCCTGTATATCCAGGGTTCGGCCCAGCAATGGGATCGCCGGCAGATCTGGCGCGCGTGCGATGCCAAGGTCTCGTTCAGCCCGGAACTGACGCAGCTGTGGCAGCTCAACCCCAACTATGCCGAGCGACTGGCCCGGCACATGAACAACTTCAACCCAGGCAACCTTCCACCCGGCAGCGCCGCCGAGCAGGCACTGGCCCGCCAGGTGCTCCAGCAATGGGGGGACGGCGGCAAGGACCCGGTCTGCGGCAACATCGACCAAAGCACCAAGGAAAGCCGCTACGACCTGGAGCTGCAAGACACCCTCAGCCTGTCCGACAGCCTGCGCCTGGTCAGCGGCATGAACTACCGCTACGACCGCGCCGACTCCGACACCTACTTCAACGGCACCCTGGACGACACCACCTGGCGCCTGTTCGGCCACCTGGAATGGCGGGCCAGCGAACACTGGCTGCTGCAGGGCGGCGCGATGTACGAAGACACTCACCTGAGCGGCAACTCGCTGACGCCACGGGTGGCCGTCAACTACCTGATCAACCCGCGCCACGGCCTGCGCGCGGTGTACTCCGAAGCCATTCGCTCCCCGGACATGTTCGAGAACAACGTCAACTGGAGCTACCGCGTCACCAACCTCAGCTCGCCGGCCTACGGCCAGAACTCCGGCCAATACTTCGTGGTGACCCGTGGCCCGGGCAACCTCGACAAAGAGCTGATGCGCTCCCGGGAGCTGGGCTACAACGGCTTTTTTGCCGACATCGGGCTGAACGTCGACGTGAAGCTGTTCTACGACGAAATCAGCGAAATGGTCAGCGAGCCGCTGCGCAACAACCAGTACATCGCCAGCAACTCGAACAGCTCGCGCTTTACCGGCACCGAAACCCAGCTCGACTGGCACATGAGCACCGCCGACCGGCTGCGCGTCACCTATGCTTATGTGGATGCCAGCGCCACCAACCCCCTGGACAGGCAGCAGACCGCGCGCAACAGCGGCTCGGCCGGCTGGATGCGGGAATGGGGCCATGGCTGGTCCAGCGCGGTGTTCTACTATGGCGACGATGCGCTCAACCAGTATCGCTTCGAAAGGGTCGACCTGCGGGTGGCCAAGCGCATTGCCTTGGGCAAAGCCAACGTGGAGCTGGCCGGCATGTTGCAACAACGCCTCGACAATCAGCCCACCACCTGGCCCGACAACAACTATGACCAACGCCACGTGCTCTACTTCAGTGCGGAGTTAGAGTTCTAGTGGACAGCGACTCGTCACGGATGACCCTGCCCTTTACCGCCCGGCTCTGGCGGTGCTGTGTGTTGCTTGGGGTTTTACTGTTCGGCGCACCGACATGGGCAGCGGATATCCTGCTGACCGCCGACGAAGACGGCCCGGGCGTACAAACATTCGTCCAGGCCCTGGCCCTGCAGCGTCCCGAAGACAGCGTGAAGTTCACCCCGCTCAAGGACCTGCCCGCCCCCGCAAACTTGCCGACCAGCACCCGCCTGATCCTGCTGGACCTGCCCAGCCTTGACTGGCGCCTGCAAGACGCCCAGGGCCCACCGACCCTGGTGCTGCGCATCAGCCGCCTGCAAGCGCGCCAGCGCCTGGGTGCCACGTTGCCTGCGAAGATCAGCCTGCTGTGGAGCGACCCACCGCTGGACCGACAACTACGCCTGATCACCGGCATCCTGCCTCAGGCCCGGCGCATCGGCGTGCTCTATGGCATCGACAGCGAGTTCCTGCTGCGCGAGCTGCGCCAGTACGCCGCGCCCATGGGCCTGGAGATCGTGCCCCAGCTTTGGGAAAACATTAATGACAGTCGCCCGCTGCAAAGCCTGTTCAAGAACAGCGACGTCTTGCTGGGGCTGGATGATCCCCAGCTGTACAACCCGAAAACCGCGAAAAACCTGCTGCTCAGCAGCTACGCCAGGCAATTGCCACTGGTCGGGCCCAACGCCGGGTTCGTCAAGGCCGGCAGCCTGGCCAGCACCTACAGCGATCAGACCGACTGGCTGGATGTGCTCGACCGCCTGCTGGATCATGCGCCGGCCAGTTGGCCGCGCTCGCTGTACCCGGAACGTTTCAAAGTCGTAGGCAACCCGCAGGTTGCGCGCTCACTGGGGATCGAACAGGTGGACGAAACCAACGTCGCCGCCCGCCTGGCCGAAGGAGAAAAACGCCCATGACATTTCGTCGCCGTTGGGACATCAACACCCGGACCCAGCTCATTACCCTGGGCCCGGCACTCCTGCTGACGCTGCTGTTGATCAGCTTCTTCACCTTCGTGCGGATCCAGGACCTGCGCCAGGAACTGGACCACACCGGCCAGTTGATCGCCAACCAACTGGCGCCGGCCACCGAATACGGGGTGATTTCCGGCAACAACGACGTGCTTGAAAGCCTGTTGCGGGCCACCCTCGCCACGCCGCACGTGCGCTTCCTGGAGATTCAGGACAGCGCAGAAAATATCCTGGTGTATGTCGAGCAACCGTCGGAGAAGCACGATCGCTCGCTGTCGGTGAAAGTCTTCCAGGCGCCGATTCGCCTGCAACATATCCAGCTGGGCAATGACTTCTTCCAGGACAGTACTGCCGAGCCCAAGGCCCCGCGCGCGGACTACCTGGGGCGAGTGATTGTCGGCATGTCCAACGATGCGTTCAGCCAGCGCCAGCAGGAAATCCTGTTCAAGGCCGGGATTCTCGCGCTGTTCGCCCTGCTGTTTACCTTCCTGCTGGCCCGGCGCCTGGCGGCCAGCCTGTCGCAACCGATCAGCGCCATGGGCAATGCGGTCAAGGCGATCCAGCAGGGCGATTACCAGACGCCGCTGCCCATCGTGGATGACTCGGAGCTGGGCGACCTGTCGCGCCACATCAATAACCTCGCCGATGGCTTGAACCAGGCCAGTCGTGAACAGCACCAGGCCATGGCCCAGTTGATCCAGACCCGCGAAGAAGCCGAGCGGGCGAACAATGCCAAGTCGGACTTCCTGGCAATGATGAGCCATGAATTGCGCACGCCGATGAACGGGGTGCTGGGCATGCTGCAACTGCTGGAAACCACCGACATGACCGAGGAACAGACCGAATACGCGGCGCTGGCCTCGGAGTCCACCGAACACCTGCTGAAGGTGATCAACGACATCCTCGACTTCTCGCGCATCGAGCGCGCGGCCCTGGAGCTTGAGCACATTCCGTTCGACCTGGTGGAGCTGATCAGCAGTTGCGCCCAGGCCTTCCAGCACGCCGCCCAACAACGCGGGCTGGCGCTCGAAGTGCCGATCCCCCAGGGCCTGGGCTCGCTGCAAGTACAGGGCGACCCGACCCGCATCCGGCAGATTTTGGTGAACCTGATCGGCAATGCCCTGAAGTTCACCGAGCAGGGCACCGTCACCGTCGAACCCCACTGGCAGACCCTGGACCATGAATTGCTGTGGTTCACCTGCACCGTGCGCGATAGCGGGATTGGCATTTCCGCCGAGCGCCTGGAACTGATGTTCGATGCGTTCCAGCAAGCCGACAGTTCCATTTCAAGACGTTACGGCGGCACCGGACTGGGACTGCCTATCGCACGCACCCTGGCCGAACGCATGGGCGGCACCCTGCGCGCCCAGAGCGAAGAAGGCCACGGCTCGGTGTTTACCCTGGAAATTCCGCTGGCGATCTACCAGCAGAGCTTGCCGGTGCTCGCGCCGAATACCGAAGGCAATGGCCGTGCGGGCGAAGGGCGCAACGTGTTGCTGGTGGAAGACAACCCGGTCAATCGCACGGTGGTCGAAGCCATGCTGCGCAGCCTGGGGTTCGAGGTGAGCATCGCCACCGACGGCGCCGAAGCGATTCGCAGCGCCGAAAGCCTGATTTTTACCGCAATCCTGATGGACTGCCGACTGCCGGGCATCGATGGCTACGAGGCTACCCGGCAGATTCGCCAGTTGCCCGGTTGCGCCGAGCTGCCAATCATTGCCCTCACGGCCAATGCCTTGCAGGGCGATCGCGAAGCCTGCCTGGCAGCTGGAATGAACGATTACCTGGCAAAGCCGTTCAAACGCACGGATTTGCAGCAAATCCTGCAGAGATGGGTGCAGTAACACGGTGCCATCAGCCAACTGCGACTGGCGTGAAAGACGAAAGTGCGGCAGTCTTAGGCACCCGAACGGGCCCGTAAACCGGCCCGGTTTATAATTTCAGTGCACAAGTGTACATTCATGACCTTGACGCTGTGACTTTCACTACAACGCAATAGTCTATGTGTAGGCTGCCGATATGAGGCATGAACGCTTCAGTCGGCCGGGAAGATTTGCCCTGCCCTGCCGCATGGGATTATTGAGGAGCTCGCATGACCAAACAAAACGCCTTTACTCGGGAAGACCTGCTGCGCTGCAGTCGCGGTGAGCTGTTCGGCCCAGGTAACGCGCAACTGCCCGCCCCGAACATGCTGATGGTGGATCGCATCACCCATATCAGCGAAGAGGGTGGCAAGTACGGCAAAGGTGAATTGGTCGCCGAGCTGGATATCACCCCTGACCTGTGGTTTTTCGCCTGCCATTTCGAAGGCGATCCGGTGATGCCGGGCTGCCTGGGCCTTGACGCCATGTGGCAGCTGGTCGGTTTCTACCTGGGCTGGCAAGGCCTGCCGGGCCGCGGTCGCGCCCTGGGTTCGGGCGAAGTGAAGTTCTTTGGCCAGGTCTTGCCGACCGCCAAGAAAGTCACTTACAACATTCAAATCAAGCGCGTCCTCAAGGGCAAGCTGAACCTGGCCATTGCCGATGGTTCGGTGACTGTCGACGGTCGCGAGATTTATACTGCCGAAGGCCTTCGGGTCGGCGTATTCACTTCCACTGACAACTTTTAAGGGTTATCCGCATGCGCCGCGTCGTTATCACTGGTCTGGGCATTGTTTCGTGCCTGGGCAATGACAAAGAGACCGTCTCCGCTAACCTGCGTGCAAGTCGCCCTGGCATCCGCTTCAACCCGGAATATGCCGAAATGGGTCTGCGTAGCCAGGTTTCCGGCTCCATCGACCTGCCCCTCGAAGAACTGATCGATCGCAAGATCTATCGCTTCGTCGGCCACGCAGCCGCTTACGCCTACCTGGCCATGAAGGACGCGATCACCGATTCCGGCCTGAGCGAAGACCAGGTATCCAACGTGCGCACCGGCCTGATCGCCGGTTCCGGTGGCGCATCGACCTTGAACCAGATGGAAGCGCTGGACATCCTGCGCGAGAAAGGCGTCAAGCGCGTTGGCCCGTACCGCGTCACGCGGACCATGGGCAGCACCGTTTCCGCCTGCCTGGCCACACCGTTCAAGATCAAGGGCGTGAACTACTCGATCTCCTCCGCTTGCGCCACCAGTGCTCACTGCATCGGTACCGCTGTAGAGCAGATCCAGTTGGGCAAGCAGGACATCGTGTTTGCCGGCGGCGGTGAAGAAGAACATTGGAGCCAGTCGTTCCTGTTCGACGCCATGGGCGCCCTGTCGACCCAGTACAACGAAACCCCGGACAAAGCCTCCCGCGCCTATGACAAGAACCGTGATGGCTTCGTCATCGCCGGCGGTGGCGGCATGGTGGTGGTCGAGGAGCTGGAACACGCCCTGGCCCGTGGTGCGAAGATCTACGCGGAAATCGTCGGCTACGGCGCGACGTCCGACGGCTACGACATGGTTGCGCCAAGCGGCGAAGGCGCCATCCGCTGCATGCAGATGGCCATGTCCACCGTTGATACCCCGATCGACTACCTGAACACCCACGGTACTTCGACTCCGGTCGGCGACTCCAAGGAAATGGAAGGCGTGCGTGCGGTATTCGGCGACAAGGCTCCGGCGATCAGCTCTACCAAGAGCCTGTCGGGTCACTCCCTGGGCGCCGCTGGCGTTCACGAAGCGATCTACTGCCTGCTGATGATGGAAGGCAACTTCATGGCAGGTTCTGCCAACATCGAGGAACTGGACCCGGACGTGGCTGACATGCCTATCCTGACCAAGACTCGTGAAGATGCGACCATCAATACAGTGATGAGCAACAGCTTCGGCTTCGGTGGCACTAACGCCACCCTGGTGCTGAAACGCTGGCAGGGTAAGTAAGCTCTCGCAGCTTGATCGCCTGAAAACGCCCCGACTGGTTCGGGGCGTTTTTTTACCCGTTTACCGCGCTTACAGTGGCTCACTTTTGAAAGCCGGAATGCGTGCCCAGTCAAAAGTAAGCAAAACGCTCTTGCCCGATCACTCGGCACCTCGCTCAGGCTTGAGTGTTTAGAAGCAAAATCAAAAGCTAAAACGGGCACGGTCCAATGTGGGAGCGGGCTTGCTCGCGAAGGTCGTTAACGATGACGCTGGCATCCTGATTCAACGCGGCGTTCTCAGGTTTTCGCCGGCAAGCCGGCTCCGACAGAAAAGCGGTTCTGCTTTTGCTTCTAACACTCAGGTCGGCTTCCAGGCCGCCGTGCTCTTGCTTTTGATCTTAGGCGCCCCGCCGACAGGCGGGGCAGAGCGCTTTGGTTACTTTGCCGCTTTTTTGCAAAGTGACTCGCTGTAAGAGCGAAACCATAAGCCGCCGTGACCGCAGCAACGGATATGCCCCCCCAACAACCTAAACCGAAAACCGAGCCACCATCGTGTTGAGATCCACCGCCAACCGCGACAACTCCTGGCTCGCCGCACTGGTCTGGTTCGCCCCCGCCGACGTCTGCTGTGCCAAATCGCGAATATTCATCAAATTGCGATCCACCTCCCGCGCCACCGCCGCCTGTTCTTCCGAGGCACTGGCAATCACCAGGTTGCGCTCGTTGATCAGGGTAAACGCCGAAGCAATCTCCTCCAGCGCCGTCCCCGCAGACTTGGCGATATCCAACGTTGACCGCGCCCGAGTATTGCTCTGCTGCATGGAGCTGACAGCCTGATCAGTCCCCTGCTGAATCCCACTGATCATCTGCTCGATTTCCTGGGTCGACTGCTGCGTACGATGCGCCAAGGCCCGCACCTCATCCGCCACCACCGCAAACCCACGCCCGGCATCCCCAGCTCGCGCCGCTTCGATGGCGGCATTCAGCGCCAGCAAATTGGTCTGCTCGGCAATCGAACGAATCACATCCAGCACCTTGCTGATGCCATATACCTTCTGCGCCAGGTCCTCCACCTGAGTCGCATTGGCCGTCACATCATCCGCCAGGGACTCAATCGACAACACCGTCTGATGCACCTGCTCGCGCCCGTGCTGAGCGATACGATCCGACTCCCGCGATGCCTGGGACGTAGCCACCGCGTTGCTCGCCACCTCCTCCACCGCCGCCGTCATCTGGTTCACCGCAGTAGCCGCCTGCTCGATTTCCTGACTCTGCTGATGCAACCCACGGGTGGCATCTTCGGTCACGCAACTAAGCTCTTCGGAAGCCGACGCCAACTGGCTGGACGAATCGGAAATACGCCGAATGGTTTCCCGCAGGCTCTCCTGCATGCTTTTCAGCGCCTGCTGCAAACGCGCCGGCTCATCCTGGCCGCTGACAGTAATCACCCCGGTCAGATCGCCACTGGCCACACCCTGGGCGACTTTCAAAGACTGGGATAACGGCAGCACAATACTGCGGGTCAGCAACAATGCCAGGCCGATGGTGATCAGCGCCGTCACGGCAATCATGCCAACCACCCAACTGCGCGATTGCGTGAACACACTTTGCGCCAGGCTCGCCGCCTGATTGGCACTGACCTTGTTCAACGTCACCAGCTCACGCAGGGTGCCGGCCAGTTCGTCGGCCAACTGGTTCATCTCGCCGTTGACCACCTTGATCGCGTCTTCCAACTGATTCGCCCGGGAAAACGCCATCACCTGTTCCTGGCGCTGCAGGTAACGCTCTTCCTCGGTTTTAAAGCGATCGAACAGCACCCGCTCTTCAGGCAGCACGATCAAACCTTCATAGAGGGACTGAGCCTTGTGCAGGCCGCTTTTCAGCTCGGTGATTTTCTGCTCATTCTGCGTGATTGCCTGCGGGTCGCGGTTAAGCAGCAGCCGCAACGTCAGGGCCCGCACCCGCAGCAGGTCCTGATTCATCTCGCCCACCGCCATCACGCTGGGCAGCCAGTTGTTTTCCACCTGGTCAGACTGCTGGCGCATATTGCCCATCTGCAACAAGGCGAACCCGCCCAGGGCAAACACCATCAGCGCCAGCAAACCAAACCCCAGGCCGGCGCGAGGGGCGATATTCAGACTTCTGATATTCATGCTCGGAATCCTTCCAAAAGCGCTGCATCCACCTGCAGCGGGCTCTTGAAAGGTATCGGCGAGTTGAGACGTTTGCCTAAGACGAAAACGCGATATCAAAACGCCTTATGATCGCCCCGCCCCGGCTGTAGCGATTCAGCTAAACCCATCACCTGGGCTTGGGCAGAATCGCCAGGAAATTGTCCCGTGCGACCTTTCTGGCCACATCCTCAGGCAACGCATCGAGGAACGGGTCAAAGCTGCGCATTTCCTTACCGAGCTTGTTGAAGCGTCCTACCACGTCTGAGCCAAGCATGAAGCGGTCCGGGAAGCGCTCCACCAGTTTTACCCACTCAGGGCGTGCCTTTCCCGCCTCATCCAGCAAGTAAGGCGTGAGCACGCTCCAGGACAGGTCGACGTACAGGTTCGGGTAAGCCTCCAGCATGCGCGCCAGGGTCGGCAGCAAAAAATCCATCTGCGTCTGGTGCCGATGGATCTCCATGCTGCTGCCCGCATGGGCCCAGATAAACCGGGTGTGCGGGTGATTACGCAGCGGCTCTTCCATTTCCGCCAGGTACAACGGATTTTTCTCACGCTTGGAGGTGATGTTGGAATGCACCATCACCGGCAGATCATTCTCCGCGGCCAGGTGATAGATGCGGGTCATCGCCTCGTTGTTGGCCCTTGGGGTGTCGCCGGAGGTCAGCGCGGTCAGGTCGTCGTGACGGGTGAAGACTTCGCCGATGCCTTGCCAGAGCCCAGGATTGAGATCGAGCATGCGCTGGATATGGGATGCGGCATTTTTATCGTTGGGATTGAAACCACTGAGGAACGGATGAAAGCGCTGACGTTGCTCCGGGCTCAGTTTATTGACCGCATCGGCGACGAACACGTCGGTGGCGCTGTACCAATAGGCGTCGGCGTCGTCCCCGGCGTAATAGCGCGGCCGCTTGGGTTCGTCCTCATGCCATTTCTTGGCCACCGGTATGCCGGAAATCATCACGTGCTCGATGCGATTATCGGCCATGGCCTTGAGTAATTTATCCATGCCCGCCGACTCCTGGAAGAAATCGACGTAATGCAGGTGTGCATCGCTGTAGGCATAGTCGCGAGCCTGCACCGCAAGGCTTGCGGCGGTCAGCAACAGGGCAATACTCAGGCGGGTCCGGCGCACGGGGGTATCTCAAACAAGGGCTAATGCCGGTAGACCTCGGACCGCGCCTGCGGGTTCAGCGGTAAACAACGGGAACACCAACGTGCCAGCATGCTCTATAACTGCATGAGCTTCTTCCTGCCACCCTGTGAGGTTTGCCATGCCTGTTACCGTGAACACGCTGAACGCCGAAAACTTCCGCCACAGCGTCAATATCAATAACCACGAGCTGTTTACCGACCTGCCCAAGAGCCTGGGGGGCGACGATTCGGCGCCCTCCCCCCACGATTACTTCGACGCCGCACTGGCGTCCTGCAAGGCCCTGACCGTCAAGCTCTATGCGCAGAAAAAAGACATACCGCTGACCGGCGTGACAGTGGAAGTCACCCATGACAGCACCGAAGAGCAAAAGGGCAAATACAAGCTCAACGTCAAACTGACCCTCAAGGGCGTACTCACTGACGAGCAGCGCGACGAGCTGCACCGCGTGGCGGATCGCTGCCCGGTGCACAAGCTGATGACCACGGCCGAAGTCACCATCGAGACCCGGCTCTCCGAAGGCGCCTTCAGCCAGTAGCGGTAACCTCCCGTCGAGCGGGTTATGCTCAGTACCATCAGACCCGCTCAGACTGGGAAGCACCATGACCACCGTGACCGTGATTCGCCCGCGCGCCGAAGATGTGGAAGGCCAACCGATCCTGCGCCCACTGCCCTCCAGGCAATGCCGCAGCGTCGGGCCTTTCGTGTTTTTCGACCATATGCTGCAAACCCGTTATGCCCCGGGTACCGGCATGAACATTCGCCAACACCCGCACATCGGCCTCTCTACCCTGACCTACCTGTTTGAAGGCGAACTCCTGCACAAGGACAGCCTCGGCTCCGATCAGGTGGTCAAGGCCGGGGACGTCAGTTGGATGACAGCCGGCAGTGCCATTGCCCACGTTGAACGCAGCCCCGAGGCGTTGAAGGCCAGTGGTTTCAGCCTGCACGGGTTGCAAGTGTGGCTGGCCTCCCCCAAGGAACATGAACAAGGGCCTGGGCATTACAGCCATCATCCGGCCGCCAGCTTGCCGGTGAGCGATAACCTCGGCGTGCAGATTCGCCTGATTGCCGGCAATGGCTTTTGCCTCGAATCGCCGGTGCCGGTATTGTCGCCCACCTTGTATGCCGAGGTGCGGATGCAGACGGCTACCACCCTGCTGATCCCGGATGAGCATGAAGAACGGGCGGTGTATGTGCTGGAGGGTGAGGCGCAGTTGGATGGCGAAGTGCTGGAGGTGCATAGCCTGGTGGTGTTGCCGGCAGGCGCAAGCATGGGGCTGTTTGCCGAGACTGATTGCCACCTGGTGGTGTTCGGCGGCGCGGCGCTGGATGGGCCACGGCGGATTAACTGGAATTTTGTCGCGAGTGATCCGGCGTTGATCGAGCAGGCTCGGCAGCGTTGGGCGGCTGGGGATTGGCCGACAGTGCCGGGGGAAAGTGAGCGGATCGAGTTGCCTGGAGGCAAGGCTTAAGCGCTTTATTGCCTATGAAACAGCCTTCGCGAGCAAGCCCGCTCCCACATTTCGACCGCGTTCCTTCAGGATGTACACGGTTAAAATGTGGGAGCGGGCTTGCTCGCGAAGGGGCCAGCTCAGGCAACCGAACTATCAGCCCTTGAACACTTCATCCAGCAAGTTATGCATCGACTGAAAGGCCCGCGCAGCGGTCTTCGCGTCATACATCATCTTGCCCGGCACATTCGCGTGCGGGTCGGTAAACGAGTGCACCGCACCGCCGTAGCTCAGCAATTGCCAATCCACACCGGCGGCGTTCATTTCGTCTTCAAACGCCGGCAGTTGCTCCTTCGGCACCAACGGGTCGGAAGCACCGTGCAACACCAGCACGGAACCCTTGATGTTTTTTGCATCGGCCGGGTTCGGCGTGTCGAGGCTGCCGTGGAACGAAACGGCAGCTTTCAACGGTGCACCGGTACGTGCCAGCTCCAGGGAGCAGCAACCACCGAAGCAGAAACCAAAGGTCGCCAGCTTCGAGGTATCCACCGCCGCTTCAGTCTGGGTTTTCAGGTGATCAAGCGCGACCTGCATGCGCTTGTTCAACAGCGGCCGGTCATTCTTCAACGGCATCATCGCCGCACCCGCTTCATCGCCGTTCGAAGGGCGGACGGTTTGCCCGTACAGGTCGGCAAGCAGCACCACGTAGCCCTTGCTGGCCACGCTCTTGGCGATCTCTTCAGCGCCGGCACTGACACCCATCCAGTTCGGCGCCATCAACAACCCTGGCAGCGGGCCCTTATGACTGGCATCAAATGCCAGGCGGCTTTCATAAGACTGGCCATCAATCTGATAGACCACGGAACGCACGGTGATTTGGCTCATCATTTACTCCAGGTGAAAGGCTCCAGAACGAAAAAACCCGCCGAAGCGGGTTTTTCTACAACGGTGTTAAACCGACAGTTCAACCAACAGCTTGTTCAGTCGGCGCACATAAGCGGCCGGGTCTTTCAGGCTGTCGCCGGCAGCCAGGGCTGCCTGGTCGAAGAGGATGTGCGACAGGTCGCCAAACCGCTCTTCGCTCTGCTCGCCGTCGAGTTTCTCGATCAGCGGGTGAGCCGGGTTGAATTCGAAGATCGGCTTGGAATCCGGAACCTTCTGACCGCTGGCTTCCAGGATCTGACGCATCTGCATGCCCAGGTCCTGCTCGCCGATGGCCAGGATCGCCGGGGAATCGGTCAGACGGTGGGAAACCCGCACTTCGCTGACGGCATCGCCCAAGGCGGTCTTGATTCGCTCAACCAGACCCTCTTTGGACTTGGCCACTTCTTCAGCGGCTTTCTTGTCTTCTTCGGAATCCAGGTTGCCCAGGTCCAGGTCGCCGCGGGCGACGTCAACAAAGCTCTTGCCGTCGAAGTCGCTGAGGTAGCTCATCAGCCACTCGTCGATGCGGTCGGTCAGCAGCAGCACTTCGATGCCTTTCTTGCGGAAGACTTCCAGGTGCGGGCTGTTCTTGACCTGAGCGTAGGTTTCACCGGTCAGGTAGTAGATATTGTCCTGACCTTCCTTGGCGCGAGCCAGGTATTCAGCCAGGGAAACGTTCTGCTCGCCGTCGTCACCGTTGGTCGATGCGAAACGCAGCAGGCCGGCGATTTTTTCCTTGTTGGCGAAATCTTCTGCCGGGCCTTCTTTCATGACCTGGCCGAAGTTTTTCCAGAAGCCCTTGTATTGCTCAGGCTCGTTTTTCGCCAGCTTTTCCAGCATGTCGAGGACACGCTTGGTCAGCGCCGACTTCATCGAGTCGATGATCGGGTCTTTCTGCAGGATTTCCCGCGACACGTTCAGCGACAGGTCGTTGGAGTCAACCACGCCCTTGATAAAGCGCAGGTACAACGGCAGGAACGATTCCGCCTGGTCCATCACGAACACGCGCTGCACGTACAGCTTCAGGCCTTTCGGTGCTTCACGCTGGTACAGGTCGAACGGAGCACGGGCCGGTACGTAGAGCAGCGAGCTGTATTCCAGCTTGCCTTCGACCTTGTTGTGGCTCCAGCTCAGCGGGTTTTCGTAATCGTGGGCAATGTGCTTGTAGAACTCCTGGTATTCCTCGTCCTTGACTTCGGTACGAGGACGGGTCCACAGGGCGCTCGCGCGGTTGACCACTTCCCATTCCTGGGCTGGGGCTTCTTCGCCTTCGGCTGCCGCTTGTTCTTTCGGCAACTCGATCGGCAACGCGATGTGGTCGGAGTACTTCTTGATGATATTGCGCAGACGCCAGCCATCGGCGAACTCGTCTTCACCGGACTTCAGGTGCAGGACGATGCGGGTACCACGATCAGCCTTGTCGACAGTGGCGATTTCAAATTCGCCCTCGCCCTTGGAAGACCAGTGCACGCCTTCGCTGGCGGCAAGGCCGGCACGGCGGCTGAATACTTCAACCTTGTCGGCAACGATGAAGGCCGAGTAGAAGCCCACGCCGAACTGGCCGATCAGGTGCGAATCTTTCTTCTGGTCGCCCGACAGGTTCTTCATGAAATCAGCGGTGCCGGATTTGGCGATGGTCCCCAGGTGGGTGATCGCATCGTCACGGCTCATGCCGATACCGTTGTCTTCGAGGGTGACGGTTTTCGCGTCCTTGTCGAAGCTCACACGGATTTTCAGTTCCGCGCCACCTTCCAGCAACTCAGGCTTGGACAGGGCTTCGAAACGTAATTTGTCGACAGCGTCAGAGGCGTTCGAGATCAATTCGCGAAGGAAAATTTCCTTGTTGGAATACAGCGAATGGATCATGAGGTGCAGCAGTTGCTTCACCTCGGTCTGGAAGCCCAGGGTTTCCTTTTGAGTTTCCACACTCATGGTCATCAAACTCCAATTGGATGGCAGTGGCCGCGCCCTTGAGGGTTGGCGGCGGGTTGTCATCAAAGTTGGGGGCTAAGACCAGGATTTCAAGGGCGGGCCGGTTCCTCAATCTTGAAATGCGCGCGGGCGGTGGCAATCGGTTCGGCCGGGGTGCTTTGCCAGGCGGTAATAGCCACATTGGCCACCCGTCGGCCCTGGCGCCACACCTGGCATTTGGCGTAGGTGTCGCGAAACTGGCCGGCGCGCAGGTAATCCAGGGAGAAATCGATGATCTTGGGAACGCCAGGCGCACCGGTGAAAACCAGCAAATGCAAGGCTGCGGACAGCTCCATAAAGCCTGCGATCACCCCACCATGGATCGCCGGCAATATCGGGTTACCAATGTTGTCCTTGTTGGCCGGCATGCGAAACAGCAATTCATCCCCCAGCCGCGTGCATTCGATGCCAATCAGCTTGGCGTAGGGAATCAGGTTGAGCAGCGCTTCATAGTTGCCGCGCTCGTGGGCTTGCTGCAGACGGGTCTTGAACTGATGTTTCATGCCTGTTCTCCCTTGATTGCATTGCCCAGGCCCTGGCTGCCCTTGAGGCGCTTGCCCATGCGCATGAACGTGCCCACCACGTGGGCAATCGGTTGCTGCGGATCGTCCTGGTAGGCGAAGCCGCGGGTGAAGATCACGTCGGTGGTCACCCGGTAGCACTGGGCAAAGCCGAATACCGGTTTATGGGGCTCGGCCGGGTGCATGTAGTCGATGCGCAGGTCCAGGGTCGGGCAAACCTCGAACTCCGGCAGTACGCACAAGGTAGCCATGCCACAGGCGGTGTCCATCAAGGATGTGATGGCGCCGCCGTGGATCACGCCGGTCTGCGGGTCACCGACGATATGCGGAGCATAGGGCAACACCAGCGTCATGCCGTCCTCACTGGCGGCGTGCACCTGGATGCCCAGCACCTGGCAGTGGCGCAAGGCTGAAACAAAGCGCGTGGCACGGGATAAAAGAGGATTTTCGGTCATTCGTTAAAGACTCTTATTAGTGTGGAGCCGGCGGAGTAGACAACCTTGCTGAAAGTTCCCTAGGGAAAAGCCTTATATATCTGTGAGATTTAAGGAACTAAGCGTTGGGCATAGGCTCGAAAGGCCAGTAGATATCTTCAATAAGGAGAAACACCCATGCGCAAGACTTTAGCTATTTCCATGATGCTGGCTGCTGCCCTCGGCCTCGCTGCCTGCGACAAAAAATCCGAAGACAAAGCCCAAGACGCCGCAGCCCACTCTGAGCAAGCTCAAAAAGACATGGCGAAAGCACAGGATAAAGTGAACGACGCTGCGAAAGAAAACGCCGATGCTGCCAAAGCTCAGGCTGAATCGAACGAAGCTGCAGCGAAAGAAGCAACACCTGCAACCGGTTCTTGAGTCTGACGACTTGAACACTGTGACTTGAAAAGTCATGTTGCAAAAGAAAGCCCGCTTAATAGCGGGCTTTACTTTGTCCGGTGCTTTTAACCCGGCCGGGCAGCTCGAAACTTCGAACTAAACCTCGGCACAAGTTAGTGGCTAAACGTTTAAGCCATCGCTTCACTGCGTTTGCCCAGCAGGCGGTCAATCACCACCGCAACCACCAGCGTCATCACCGAAGGCACCAGCCACGCCAGGCCCTGCTCGCTCAGCGGCAGGTGAGCCAGTTGCGATGGCATCCAGTCAGCCAGGCCCGCGCCCTTCAGCGCGTCAATGCAACCGAAGATGAACGACACCAGCATCACCGGGCCAACGATCCGGCCCTGCTCCTGCCAGAAGTCCTTACAGAAGCTCAGGGCCACCAGCACGATGCACGGCGGGTAGATGGCTGTCAGCACCGGGATCGAGAACGCGATCAGCTTGGTCAGGCCCAGGTTGGACACAAACAGCGAGAATACCGCCAGGATCACCACCAGGGTCTTGTAGGACAGCGGCAGCACGCGGCTGAAGTACTCGGCGCAGGCGCAGGTCAGGCCCACCGCGGTTACCAGGCACGCCAGGGAAATCAACACGGCGAGGAAACCGCTGCCCAGGGAGCCGAAGGTGTGCTGGACGTAGGCGTGCAGCACGGCGGCGCCGTTGGCGGCACCGGCCGCCACTTCATGGCTGCCCGAACCGAGGCGGAACAGGCTGATGTACACCAGCGCCAGGCCCACACCGGCAATCAGCCCGGCGATGATCGCGTAGCGGGTGATCAGCTTCGGCGACTCGACGCCACGGGAGCGGATCGCGTTGACGATCACAATGCCGAATACCAGCGCGCCGAGGGTATCCATGGTCAGGTAACCATTGATAAAGCCCTGGGAGAACGGTGCCGCCACGTACTCAGGGGTGGCAACACCCACATCGCCGGCCGGCAAGGCAAAGGCAGCAATGCCCAATACGGCCAGGGCGATGATCTTCAACGGTGCCAGGAAACGACCAACCGTATCCAGCAGACGGCCCGGGTACAGGGAGATGAAGAACACCAACAGGAAGTACACCGAGCTGTAGAGGAACAGCGCCAGCGGGCTTTCACCGGTCAGCGGCGCCAGGCCCACTTCAAAGGAAACGGTGGCGGTTCGCGGGGTGGCGAACAACGGGCCGACAGCCAGGTAGGCCGCCGCTGCCAGCAAGCCACCGGCGATCTTGCCGATCGGACTGCTCAACGCGTCCATGCCACCACCGACCTTGGCCAGGGCGACAACGGTGATCACCGGCAAACCGACCGCGGTGATCAGGAAGCCCAGCGCTGCCATCCAGACATGAGGCCCGGACTGCAAACCGACGATTGGCGGGAAGATGATGTTGCCGGCGCCCACGAACAGGGCAAAAGTCATAAAGCCCAACGCCAGGATGTCCTGGCTTTTCAACACTTTCATTTGAGGAAATACCACACTACTGAATCGGAATTTAGAGAGGGCTTCCCTATGGATGAGGGAAATACTGCCGGTCCGGATGGGGACCGACCGGTCTGGCGCGAGGCTTCCTTTTGGGATGCGTACGCATAAAGAGGCGGCTAGCCTAACGAATTTGCGGGTCAAACGCACTGTTGCGGGGCGAACTGTCCGATAAGCGACATTTTTATGTCGCGTTTTTATATCTAAATTTTGAAATACGATCGAATGTGGGAGCTGGCTTGCTCGCGAAAGCGGTGTATCAGCCACTCATGAGCTGACTGACACACCGCTTTCGCGGGCAAGCCCGCTCCCACATTTTGATCTCCACCAACCTTCAGAATGCACAAAGGCCACCCGAAGGTGGCCTTTGTGGGGTGAAGCGTCAGTTAAGCGCGAGGCTTACTTGACAGCCCAACCGGTCAGCTCGGACAAAGCCTTGCCGATGTCTGCCAGCGAACGCACGGTTTTAACGCCTGCGTCTTCCAGGGCAGCAAACTTCTCGTCTGCAGTACCCTTGCCGCCAGAGATGATTGCGCCAGCATGGCCCATGCGCTTGCCAGCAGGGGCAGTCACACCAGCGATGTAGGAAACAACCGGCTTGGTCACGTGTGCCTTGATGTAGGCAGCCGCTTCTTCTTCAGCCGAACCGCCGATCTCACCGATCATTACGATCGCTTCGGTCTTCGGGTCTTCCTGGAACAGCTTCAGGATGTCGATGAAGTTCGAGCCTGGGATCGGGTCACCGCCGATGCCGACGCAAGTCGACTGACCGAAACCGGCGTCAGTAGTCTGCTTGACAGCTTCGTAGGTCAGGGTGCCGGAACGGGAAACGATACCGACTTTACCTGGCAAGTGAATGTGACCTGGCATGATGCCGATCTTGCATTCGCCTGGAGTGATCACGCCTGGGCAGTTAGGGCCGATCAGGACTACGCCCAGCTCGTCGCACTTAACTTTAGCGTCCAGCATGTCCAGGGTAGGAATGCCTTCGGTGATGCAAACGATCAGCTTGATGCCGCCGAATGCTGCTTCCAGGATGGAGTCCTTGCAGAAAGGAGCTGGAACGTAGATCACGCTGGCGGTGGCGCCAGTGGCAGCTACAGCATCTTTCACGGTGTTGAACACTGGCAGGCCCAGGTGCTCGGTGCCGCCTTTACCAGGAGTAACGCCACCCACCATCTTGGTGCCGTATTCGATGGCTTGCTGGGTGTGGAAACTACCTTGGGAACCGGTAATACCCTGGCAGATAACCTTGGTGTCTTTATTGATCAGGACGCTCATTATTTGCCCTCCGCAGCTTTGACAACTTGTTGAGCAGCGTCGGTCAGGCTGGTAGCAGCGATGATGTTCAAACCGCTTTCTGCCAGTACTTTAGCGCCCAGTTCAGCGTTGTTACCTTCAAGGCGCACAACAACCGGGATTTTAACGCCGACTTCTTTCACTGCACCGATGATGCCTTCGGCAATCATGTCGCAACGAACGATGCCGCCGAAGATGTTGACCAGTACTGCAGCGACGTTGGAGTCGGACAGGATGATCTTGAACGCTTCGGTAACGCGTTCTTTGGTGGCACCGCCGCCTACGTCGAGGAAGTTGGCTGGTTTGCCGCCATGCAGGTTGACGATGTCCATGGTACCCATGGCCAGGCCAGCACCGTTGACCATGCAACCGATGTTACCTTCCAGGGCTACGTAGTTCAGTTCGAACTTGGCAGCGTGCGCTTCGCGCGGATCGTCTTGCGACGGATCGTGGAAAGTCTTCAGCTTAGGCTGACGGTACATGGCGTTGGCGTCGATGTTGATCTTGGCGTCGAGGCAGTGCAGATCGCCGTCAGCCTTGATCACCAGCGGGTTCACTTCCAGCAGGGCCAGATCGTGATCCTGGAACAGTTTGGCCAGACCTACGAAGATCTTGGCGAACTGGGCAACTTGCTTGCCTTCCAGACCCAACTGGAATGCCAGCTCGCGCCCCTGGAATGGCTGAGCGCCAACCAGTGGATCGATAGTGGCTTTCAGAATTTTTTCTGGGGTTTCTTCGGCGATCTTCTCAATGTCCACGCCACCTTCGGTGGAGGCCATGAACACGATGCGACGGCTCGAACGGTCAACGACAGCGCCCAGGTACAGCTCTTTAGCGATATCAGTGCACGATTCAACCAGGATCTTGGTGACTGGCTGGCCATTGGCATCAGTCTGGTAAGTCACCAGACGCTTGCCCAGCCACTGCTGAGCGAAGGCTTTGGCGTCTTCTTTGCTGCGAACCAGCTTAACGCCGCCCGCTTTACCGCGACCACCAGCGTGGACCTGGGCTTTGACAACCCACTCGGTGCCGCCGATTTTGTCGCAAGCTTCTGCTGCTGCTTCCGGGGTGTCTACTGCGTAACCCTTGGATACTGGCAGGCCGTATTCAGCGAACAGCTGCTTACCCTGATACTCGTGAAGATTCATGCTTATTACCGTCTTCGTTAGGTACTGCGCATTCGGCGCTGCGCTCTTTATTGAGTGCCGCGCCACCTGTGACTGCTGCTTGCACAGTCAAACCACCAAAGGCCTGAACCCTGGGTGGTGAAACTGCGCAAGACTGCGTCCAGCGGATATTCCGCGGTGAGTCTTGCGCACAAGGCTCACGACGGGCAACCGCCGTGGTTTCTTATTATCTCGCTTAGCGCTTCTTCTTGTTGGCGATGTGGATGGCATGGCCATTCACTGCCAACGCGGCTTCGTGCAGCGCTTCGGACAGGGTCGGATGGGAGAAAACCATCATGCCGATGTCTTCGGCGCTGGTGCCGAATTCCATACCGATTGCGCCTTGCTGAACCAGTTCTGCTGCGCCTGGGCCAATCACGTGGACGCCCAATACGCGGTCAGTCTTGGCATCAGCGATGACTTTGACAAAACCACCGGTGTCGTTGGCTGCCATGGCACGGCCAGAAGCGGCAAACGGGAAGGTGCCGACGTTAACTTCAACGCCTTCAGCTTTCAACTGCTGTTCGTTCTTGCCGACCCATGCAATTTCCGGGTGGGTGTAGATAACAGACGGGATCAGGTCGTAGTTCATCTGGGTCTTGTGACCCTTGATGCGCTCGACAACCATGATGCCTTCCTCGGAAGCCTTGTGCGCCAGCATCATGCCGCGAACCACGTCGCCAATGGCGTAGACGCCCGGCACGGTGGTAGCGCAGTGATCGTCAACGTGGATGAAACCACGCTCGTCGATGTTCACGCCGCTGTCGGAAGCCAGCAGGTCAGTGGTCACCGGACGGCGACCAACGGCTACGATCAGCTTGTCGAAAGTGATGGTCTGTTCGCCATCCTTGTCGGTGTAGGTCACGACAACTTCTTCGCCGTTAACCTTGGAACCGGTAACACGAGCGCCCAGCTTGATGTCCAGACCTTGTTTGGTCAGGGTTTTCAGCGCTTCTTTGGACACTGCGGTGTCGGCAGCCAGCAGGAACGTGTCCAGGGCTTCCAGCACGGTCACTTCGGAACCCAGGCGGGACCAGACCGAACCCAGTTCCAGGCCGATCACGCCAGCGCCGATCACGCCCAGACGTTTTGGAACCGCTTGGAATTCCAGGGCGCCGGTCGAATCAACGATCACGTTCTGGTCAACCGGAGCCGGTGGAATGTCGATTGGACGCGAACCTGGAGCCAGGATCACGTTCTCGGCTTCGATGATTTCGGTCGAACCGTCAGGCTTGGTGATTTCAACTTTCTTGCCGGCCAGCAGTTTGCCGTGGCCTTGCAGGGAAGTAACGCCGTTGGCCTTGAACAGGGTAGCAACGCCGGAAGTCAGGCCTTTAACGATGTTGGCCTTGCGGCCGACCATCGCTGGCACGTCCATGGTCACGCCAGCGTGGTTGATGCCGTGGATGGCAAAACCGTCTTGCGCTTCGTGGAATTTCCAGGAGCTGTCCAGCAGCGCCTTGGAAGGAATGCAGCCAACGTTCAGGCAAGTACCGCCCAGCGCCAGTTTGCCTTCCTTGTCGGTGTATTTTTCGATGCAAGCAGTCGAGAGGCCCAGTTGTGCGGCCTTGATGGCGGCAACGTAGCCGCCAGGGCCTGCGCCAATCACTACAACGTCAAATTTCTGCGACATGAAAAAAAATCCTCTTTAGCTAAAAGCTTCAAGCCGTGAGCCGCACTCCGGCCTGCCTCGCGGCAGACCGGGTGGTACGGCGCACCGCCGCTTTATCAGATATCCAGCAGCAGACGAGCCGGGTCTTCCAGCAGGTTCTTGATGGTCACCAGGAAAGTCACGGCTTCTTTACCATCGATCAGGCGGTGATCGTACGACAGCGCCAGGTACATCATCGGGCGGATAACCACTTGGCCGTTGATCGCCATAGGACGCTGCAGAATGTTGTGCATGCCCAGGATCGCAGCTTGTGGCGGGTTGACGATCGGAGTCGACATCATCGAACCGAAAGTACCACCGTTGGTGATGGTGAAGGTACCACCGGTCATCTCGTCGATGGTCAGTTTGCCGTCACGGGCCTTCTTGCCGAAGTTGGCGATGCCGCCTTCGATTTCAGCCAGGCTCATCAGCTCGGCGTTACGCAGAACCGGTACCACCAGGCCACGGTCGCTGGAGACGGCAACGCCGACGTCAGCATAACCGTGGTAAACGATGTCGCCGCCGTCGATGGAAGCGTTGACTGCCGGGAAGCGTTTCAGCGCTTCGGTGGCCGCTTTCACGAAGAACGACATGAAGCCCAGGCGTACGCCGTTGTGGGACTTCTCGAACAGGTCCTTGTACTTCGAACGCAGGGCCATGACTTCGGTCATGTCGACTTCGTTGAAAGTAGTCAGCATCGCCATGTTCGACTGTGCTTCAACCAGGCGCTTGGCCACGGTGGCACGCACGCGGGTCATCGGTACGCGCTTCTCGGTGCGGTCGCCAGCGGCGAACACAGGAGCAGCGGCAGCCGGGGCGGCAGCCTTGGCAGGCGCAGCAGCTGGAGCGTTTTTCTTGGCTTCAACGGCGGCAACCACGTCTTCCTTGGTCACACGGCCATCTTTGCCGGTGCCCTTGATGGACGCCAGGTTGATGCCGTTTTCGTCAGCCAGTTGACGCGCAGCCGGTGCAGCGATTGGATCTTCGCCACCCGCAGCCGGTGCAGCAGCTGGAGCTGCGGCAGCAGCCGGTGCCGCAGCGGCGGCAGGAGCAGGAGCAGCGGCAGCAGCACCGCCCTCTTCGATCGAGCCCAGTACCTGGTTCGACAGGACGGTAGCGCCTTCTTCGGCAACGATTGCGCCCAGCACGCCGTCAGCTTCAGCCAACACTTCGAGCACGACCTTGTCGGTTTCGATGTCGACGATCAGGTCGTCACGCTTGACGGCCTCGCCTGGTTTCTTGTGCCAGGTGGCAACGGTGCCATCGGCAACCGATTCCGGGAATGACGGGGCTTTGATTTCGATAGCCATTATCTGTGGGTCCTTAAAATTCGGTTTCAGTCAGCGCGAAGGCGTTAAACAGTGAAAGCATCTTGCAGCAGTTTTTCCTGCTGCTCGGCGTGCATCGACGCATAACCACACGCAGGTGCAGCAGAAGCATCACGACCGGCGTACTCCAGGCCCAGTGCCTGTTTGTGATTGCCGATGCTGCGACGCAGATGATGCTGGCTGCTGTACCACGCGCCCTGGTTCATCGGTTCTTCCTGACACCACACCACATTGGTGAGGTTGGTGTAAGGCGCGATGGCCTCCATCAGGTCGTCTTCCGGGAACGGGTAAAGCTGCTCGATCCGCACGATGGCGATGTCTTCGCGGCCTTCGGCACGGCGTTTTTCCAGCAAATCGTAGTAAACCTTGCCGCTGCACAGGATCAGGCGAGTGACCTTGGCCGCGTCGAGGGTGTCGATTTCTGAAATAACGGTCTGGAACGAACCATCCGCCAGATCTTCCAGGGTCGAGATGGCCAATTTATGACGCAGCAGCGATTTCGGCGTCAGCACTACCAGCGGCTTGCGCAGCGGGCGGATCACCTGGCGACGCAGCAAGTGGTAGATCTGGGCCGGGGTAGTCGGCACGCACACCTGGATGTTGTGCTCTGCGCACAATTGCAGGTAACGCTCCAGACGGGCCGAGGAGTGCTCCGGACCCTGACCTTCATAACCGTGTGGCAGCAGCATGGTCAGACCGCACAGACGGCCCCACTTGTGCTCGCCGCTGGTGATGAACTGGTCGATAACCACCTGGGCACCGTTGGCGAAGTCGCCGAACTGGGCTTCCCAGATCACCAGCGCCTGAGGCGTGGTGGTCGAGTAACCGTATTCGAACGCCAGTACGGCTTCTTCGGACAGGAACGAATCGTACAGGTCGAAACGTGGCTGGCCTTCGTACAGGTTCTGCAACGGGATGTAGGTGCCCGCGTCTTTCTGGTTGTGCAACACAGCGTGACGGTGCGAGAACGTACCGCGGCCGATGTCCTGGCCGGTCATGCGGATCGGGTGACCCTCGAACGCCAGGGTCGCGTACGCCATGGTTTCAGCGTAACCCCAGTTGATCGGCAGGCCGCCGGCTTGCATCTTCTGACGGTCTTCGTAGATCTTCGCAACCTGGCGCTGTACGACGAAACCGTCTGGGATTTCCAGCAGCTTGGCCGACAGTTCCTGCAGGGTCTTCAGATCGAACGAGGTGTCGTGACGCGCCGTCCAGGCGTGGCCCAGGTACGGACGCCAGTCAACGAACAACTCTTTGTTCGGCTCCTTGACCAGGCTTTTCACGACATGCAGGCCGTTGTCCAGCGCGTTGCGGTATTCATCGATCTTCGCCTGAACACGTGCATCGTCCACCACGCCGGCCTTGATCAGGCTATCGGCATACAGCTCACGGGTGGTGCGCTGCTTGGTGATTTGCTGGTACATCAACGGTTGGGTGCCGCTAGGCTCATCCGCTTCGTTGTGACCGCGACGACGGTAGCAGACCAGGTCGATGACCACGTCACGCTTGAACTGCATGCGGTAATCGATGGCCAACTGGGTCACGAACAACACGGCTTCCGGATCATCACCATTCACATGGAGGATCGGCGCCTGGATCATCTTGGCAACGTCGGTCGCGTACTCGGTAGAGCGTGCGTCCAGCGGGTTGCTGATGGTGAAGCCCACCTGGTTGTTGATGACGATGTGAACGGTACCGCCGGTCTTGAAGCCGCGAGTCTGCGACATCTGGAACGTTTCCAGGACCACACCCTGACCGGCGAACGCCGCGTCACCGTGGATGGAAATCGGCAGGACCTTCTCACCGGTGGAATCGTTACGACGATCCTGGCGCGCACGTACCGACCCCTCGACCACTGGAGAAACGATCTCCAGGTGGGATGGGTTGAACGCCATGGCCAGGTGAACTTCACCGCCGGTGGTCATTACGTTGGACGAGAAGCCCTGGTGATATTTAACGTCACCGGAACCCAGCTCGACCTTCTTCTTGCCTTCGAACTCGTCGAACAGCTCGCGCGGGTTCTTGCCGAAGGTGTTGACCAGCACGTTCAAGCGGCCACGGTGGGCCATGCCGATCACGATTTCCTTGGTGCCGTAGGAACCGGAACGCTGGATCAGCTCGTCGAGCATCGGGATCAGGCTTTCGCCGCCTTCCAGGCCGAAACGCTTGGTGCCCGGGTATTTGGTGCCCAGGTATTTTTCCAGGCCTTCCGCTGCAGTGACGCGCTCGAGCAAGTGGCTCTTGACGTCCGCAGACAGCACCGGGCGACCACGCACGCCTTCAAGGCGGTGCTGGAACCAGTGGCGCTGCTCGGAATCAGTGATGTGCGTAAATTCGGCACCGATGGTGCGGCAATATGTCTGCTGCAACGCTTCGTGAATTTCGCGTAGGCTCGCTTCCTCTTTGCCGATGAACAGGTCGCCGGCACGGAAGGTCGTATCAAGATCGGCATTGGTCAAGCCGTAATGATTGATCGACAGGTCTGCAGGTGCAGGACGCTGCCACAGCCCCAGCGGGTCAAGCTGGGCTGCCTGGTGGCCACGCATACGGTAGGCCTGGATCAGTCGCAGTACTTCAACTTGCTTCTTCTCGTGCTCACTGCTCACGCTTGCGGCAGAAACCGGCTGGGCGCGGCGCTGGTTCTTTGCCAGCAGCACGAACTGATCGCGAATTGTTGCGTGCGATACATCGGTGGCAGCGTTGCCGTCTGAAGACAACGTCTGAAATTTGGTGCGCCATTCTTCTGGCACAGCGTTAGGGTCGTGCAGGTAGAGCTCATAAAGCTCTTCCACATAGGCAGCGTTACCACCTGAAAGATAGCCGCTGTTCCACATGCGCTGCATCACGCTTTCTTGCATGCTTGGTCACCCTCGATTTGGGGACACCACCGGCGAAAACACCGAGTTTGCTTGCAAAAGGCCAAGTGCAGCGACCAAAACAAGCCACTTAGGATCACGCTGATAGTTCGGGTACCAACCCGAATGCCCCTGCTTGTCTCATTTCTTCAAAATAAGAGCCGCGTCTTTGTAAGTCGCTGCTCAAGTTAAAACTACGGCGCCGGTTGAAGCCTGCGCCGTAGCATCTACGGGCACAACGGTCCTGCTTTTACTACAACGTCGGTTACACGCCGCTTTGCAGCAGCATGCTACGTACGTGACCAATGGCCTTAGTCGGGTTCAGGCCTTTGGGACATACGTTGACGCAGTTCATGATCCCGCGGCAGCGGAATACGCTGAACGGGTCATCCAGCGAAGCCAGACGCTCGGCAGTCTTGGTGTCACGGCTGTCTGCCAGGAAGCGGTACGCTTGCAGCAGGGCAGCTGGGCCCAGGAACTTGTCGGGGTTCCACCAGAAGGACGGGCAGGAAGTCGAGCAGCAAGCGCACAGGATGCACTCGTACAGACCGTCCAGCTTCTCGCGCTCTTCCGGAGTCTGCAGACGCTCGATGGCCGGAGCCGGCGTGTCGTTCTGCAGGAATGGCTTAACCTTCTCGTATTGCTTGTAGAAGATGCTCATATCGACGACCAGGTCACGGATAACCGGCAAACCTGGCAGCGGACGAACAACCAACTTGTTGCCTTTCACCACGGAAGACAGCGGCGTGATGCACGCCAGGCCGTTCTTGCCGTTGATATTCATGCCGTCGGAGCCGCAGACACCCTCACGGCAAGAGCGACGATAGGAGAAACCTTCGTCCTGCTCTTTAACCAGGGCCAGCACGTCCAGCACCATCAGGTCCTTACCACCGGTATCGACCTGGAATTCCTGCATGAACGGCGCAGCGTCCTGATCAGGGTTGTAGCGATAAACACTGACTTTCAACATGGCAGCCACCCTTAGTAAGTCCGAATCTTCGGTTCAAACGTCGGAACCGTCTTCGGCGAGAAGTTCACGGCACGCTTGGTTACGCGCTTGTCACCCGGGAAGTACAGGGTGTGGCACAACCAGTTTTCGTCGTCGCGGTCTTCATAGTCTTCACGAGCGTGAGCACCACGGGATTCTTTACGAACCTCGGCGGCGATCGCAGTCGCTTCAGCCACTTCCAGCAGGTTTTGCAGCTCAAGGGCTTCGATTCGAGCGGTGTTGAACGCCTGGCTCTTGTCGTTGATCTTGACGTTGGCGATGCGCGTACGCAGGTCAGCCAGCTGGGCGATACCTTTCTGCATGTATTCGCCGGTACGGAACACACCGAAGTAGTTCTGCATGCAGCTTTGCAGCTCTTTGCGCAGGGAGGCGACGTCTTCGCCATCGGTACGCGAGTTCAGGCCATCCAGACGTGCCAGGGCAGCGTCGATGTCGGACTGGCGTGGACGCGCGTAATCAACGCCTTCCTTGAGGGTCTGTTCCAGGAACAGGCCGGCGGCACGACCGAATACCACCAGGTCAAGCAGCGAGTTGCCGCCCAGACGGTTGGCACCGTGAACCGATACACAAGCTACTTCACCTACCGCGAACAGACCAGGGATGATCTGGTCAACGCCGTCGGCGTCCTGGGTGATCGCCTGGCCATGAATGTTGGTGGCAACGCCGCCCATCATATAGTGGCAAGTTGGAACAACCGGGATCGGCGCAACAGCCGGGTCAACGTGGGCAAAGGTCTTGGACAGCTCCATGATGCCTGGCAGACGGCTGTGCAGCACTTCTTCACCGAGGTGATCGAGCTTCAGCATCACGTGGTCGCCATCGGGACCACAGCCGTTACCGGCGATGATCTCTTTAACCATGGAACGGGCTACAACGTCACGACCGGCAAGGTCTTTGGCGTTCGGAGCATAACGCTCCATGAAGCGCTCGCCGTTCTTGTTGATCAGGTAACCACCTTCACCACGGCAACCTTCTGTAACCAGTACACCGGCGCCGGCGATGCCGGTCGGGTGGAACTGCCACATTTCGATGTCTTGTACCGGGACGCCTGCACGCAGGGCCATGCCGATACCGTCACCGGTGTTGATCAGGGCATTGGTAGTCGAAGAGTAGATACGGCCTGCACCGCCGGTCGCCAATACGGTGGCGTTAGCCCGCACGTAAGAGGTTTCGCCGGTTTCGATGCAGATAACGATCATGCCTACAAAGGCACCGTCTTCGTTCTTCACCAGGTCGACGCCGTAGTATTCGTTGAGGAATACGGTGCCGGCCTTCAGGTTGGCCTGGTACAGGGTGTGCAACAGCGCGTGACCGGTACGGTCGGCTGCGGCACAGGTACGAGCGGCCTGGCCACCCTTACCGAAGTCTTTCGACTGACCGCCGAACGGACGCTGGTAGATGCGACCCTGTTCGGTACGGGAGAACGGCAGACCCATGTGTTCCAGCTCGAAGACCGCTTCCGGGCCTACGGAGCACATGTATTCGATAGCGTCCTGGTCACCGATATAGTCGGAACCCTTGACGGTATCGTACATGTGCCAGCGCCAGTCATCGTTTGGATCGGCGGAGGCGATGGCGCACGTGATGCCACCCTGGGCCGAAACGGTGTGGGAACGGGTCGGGAACACCTTGGTGATCACGGCAGTCTTGTGACCGCCCTGGGCCAGTTGCAGCGCAGCGCGCATGCCGGCACCGCCGCCGCCAATGATGATGGCGTCGAATGAAAGCGTATTAACTGTGTTAGCCATGAATCAGATACCCCAAAGAATCTGCACACCCCAGACGAAGTAAGCGAACATCGCGACGCCGCATACTGCCTGGAAGAGAAACCGTACTGCTGTCGCGGACTTGCCCAGCGCCATCGGCGTCAGGTAGTCGGTCGCGATGGTCCACATGCCAACCCAGGCGTGAGCGCCCAGGGCTACAAGGGCCAGCAGACTGAAGATGCGCATCCCGTTGTGAGCGAACAGGCCGTGCCATTGGGCGTAGCCAATGCCAGGGTTCGCCGCGAGGTACCCGATCAGGAAGATGAAATAAGCCGCGAGAACAACCGCAGACACACGTTGCGCCATCCAGTCATAGAGGCCCGAACGCGACAGGTTCGTAACGCTGGTTACCATATCCAAACTCCCGCCAGAACGATCAGCACCACGGAAATGGCGATGACGATTTTCGAGCCCAGCTTGCCGCCTTCCAGCGTCTCACCGATACCCATGTCCATGATCAAGTGGCGAATACCGGCCACAAGGTGATAAAGCAGAGCGGACAGGAGGCCCCAGGCGACGAATTTGGCCAGCGGACTGGTCAAGCATGCCTTCACCTCGGCGTACCCTTCTTCCGAACCCAGGGATTTGCTCAATGCATAAAGCATGATGCCCAGGCCAAGAAACAGGATGATGCCGGATACACGGTGCAGGAACGACGTTACGCCGGTGATGGGGAGTTTGATGGTCCTTAGGTCTAGGTTTACAGGTCGTTGGCTATTCACGGCTTTTTTTCACACTGAAGAGCCCCTAACAATCAGGGCAAAGTTGTTGGGGAGTGCACTGGTCAGGTAACCACCACCCAGGGAGTGCGACCCCCATCAAAACGGGCCCAAAAGCCCCTGGCGGTCGGAGGCCGAGTATAGACAGTTAGGCAACTAATGACAACGCGCACTCCTCACCCTAATAGCGCATTGCGCTGGCGGCATAAAAGGCGTAAACGGCAGGTAATTTCGAGGAAAAAGTACGGTTAAAGCCTTCTGGAGCAAGACTTTAGGCAAATTGACATCTGAATTTATCTCACTATAGTGGTGCGGGCCCTGCGTGGGGGGTCTGTCTGATGATTTGAAGCATAAATAGGAGGCCACATGGCTGACAAAAAAGCGCAGTTGATCATCGAGGGCGCAGCCCCCGTCGAGCTGCCCATTTTAACCGGCACCGTTGGTCCCGATGTTATCGACGTACGGGGCCTGACGGCCACGGGCCGTTTTACATTCGACCCAGGCTTCATGTCGACCGCCTCATGCGAGTCGAAGATCACCTATATCGACGGTGATAACGGTATCTTGCTGCACCGCGGCTACCCGATCGAACAGCTTGCTGAACAGTCGGACTACCTGGAAACCTGCTACCTGCTGCTTAATGGCGAATTGCCAACAGCTGAGCAAAAGGCCCAGTTTGTCAGCACCGTAAAGAACCACACCATGGTTCACGAGCAGTTGAAGACCTTCTTCAACGGCTTCCGTCGCGACGCCCACCCGATGGCCGTCATGTGCGGCGTAGTCGGCGCCCTGTCGGCCTTCTATCACGACTCCCTGGACATCAATAACCCGCAGCATCGCGAAATCTCCGCGATCCGCCTGGTTGCCAAGATGCCGACCCTGGCCGCAATGGTTTACAAGTACTCCATGGGTCAACCCATGATGTACCCGCGCAACGACCTGACGTACGCGGAAAACTTCCTGCACATGATGTTCAACACCCCGTGCGAGATCAAACCGATCAGCCCGGTGCTGGCCGCCGCGATGGACAAGATCTTCATCCTCCACGCCGACCACGAACAGAACGCCTCGACCTCTACCGTGCGCCTGGCGGGCTCCTCGGGTGCCAACCCGTTCGCCTGTATCGCCGCCGGTATCGCCGCACTGTGGGGCCCTGCCCACGGCGGTGCGAACGAAGCCGTATTGACCATGCTCGATGAAATCGGCGATGTCTCGAACATCGACAAGTTCATCGCCAAGGCCAAGGACAAGAACGATCCGTTCAAGTTGATGGGCTTCGGTCACCGGGTCTACAAGAACCGCGACCCGCGCGCCACCGTAATGAAGAAGACCTGCGACGAAGTGTTGAAGGAACTGGGCATCAAGAACGATCCGCAACTCGAACTGGCCATGCGCCTGGAAGAGATCGCCCTGACCGACCCGTACTTCATCGAGCGCTCGCTGTACCCGAACGTCGACTTCTACTCGGGGATCATCCTCAAGGCGATCGGCATTCCAACCAGCATGTTCACCGTGATCTTCGCCCTGGCGCGGACCGTGGGCTGGATCTCCCACTGGAAAGAAATGCTCTCCAGCCCGTACAAGATTGGCCGTCCGCGCCAGCTGTACACCGGCTACGAGTCGCGTGACATCACCAAGCTGGAAGACCGCAAGTAAGCTGATCGCTACTTGGCTACACCGAAAACGGCCTCCTTTGTGATAGGGAGGCCGTTTTTATTTGTGCCGGATTTGAGAAACAGTTTTGTCGTATCTGTTACCAATAAAGGCAAAAAAAGCCCCGATCTCACGACCGGGGCATTTTTTTGTAACTGTTACAGGCTTAGTGGCTAACCGCCCCACTCGCCCCCAGGCCAGTTTGCGAACGCACAAACTGTGGGAAGTACAGCGCACGTTCCTTCTCTGCCGCCGCCGACTTGTCGGTGATGGAGAAGAACCAGATGCCGATGAACGCAATGATCATCGAGAACAGCGCCGGGTACTCGTAAGGGAAGATCGCCTTCTCATGGTGCAGGATCGAGACCCAGATGGTCGGGCCGAGGATCATCAGGCCAACGGCACTGATCAAGCCCAGCCAGCCACCAATCATCGCACCGCGGGTGGTGAGGTTTTTCCAGTACATGGAAAGCAGCAGCACCGGGAAGTTACAGCTGGCCGCAATGGAGAACGCCAGGCCCACCATGAACGCGATGTTCTGGCTTTCAAACAGGATGCCCAAGCCAATCGCCAGTACTGCCAGGGCGATGGTGGTGATCTTCGATACGCGAATCTCATCCTTCTCGTTGGCCTTGCCTTTCTTGATCACGCTGGCGTACAGGTCATGGGACACCGCCGAAGCACCCGCGAGGGTCAAACCGGCAACCACTGCCAGGATGGTGGCAAACGCCACGGCCGAGATGAAGCCCAGGAAGATACTGCCGCCCACCGCGTTGGCCAGGTGCACCGCCGCCATGTTGTTACCGCCGAGCAAGGCACCTGCAGCATCCTTGAACGCCGGGTTGGTGCTGACCAGCAGGATCGCGCCGAAGCCGATGATGAAGGTCAGGATATAGAAGTAGCCGATGAAGCCAGTGGCATACAGCACGCTCTTGCGAGCTTCCTTTGCGTCACTCACAGTGAAGAAGCGCATCAGGATGTGCGGCAGGCCGGCGGTACCGAACATCAGTGCCAGGCCGAGGGAGAACGCCGAAATCGGGTCTTTCACCAGACCGCCCGGGCTCATGATCGCTTCACCTTTAGGGTGAACCTTGATCGCCTCGGCAAACAGCATGTTGAAGTCGAAGTTGACGTGTTTCATCACCATCAGCGCCATGAACGAGGCACCGGACAGCAACAGCACTGCCTTGATGATCTGCACCCAGGTGGTCGCCAGCATGCCGCCGAACAACACATAGAGGCACATCAGGATGCCCACCAGGATCACCGCGACGTGATAATCCAGGCCGAACAGCAGCTGGATCAGCTTGCCCGCGCCTACCATCTGCGCGATCAGGTAGAACGCCACCACCACCAAAGAGCCACAGGCCGACAGGCTGCGGATCTGGGTTTGCCCCAGGCGATAGGACGCCACGTCGGCAAAGGTGTATTTGCCCAGGTTACGCAGGCGCTCGGCGATCAGGAACAGAATGATCGGCCAGCCCACCAGGAAGCCGATGGAGTAGATCAGGCCGTCGTAGCCGGAGGTGAACACCAGCGCGGAAATCCCCAGGAAGGAGGCTGCCGACATGTAGTCACCGGCAATCGCCAGACCGTTCTGGAACCCGGTGATCTTGCCGCCGGCCGCATAGTAGTCGGCCGCCGACTTGTTGCGCTTGGACGCCCAGTAGGTGATGCACAAGGTCGCGCCGACGAAGGCCACGAACATCAGGATCGCTGCGATATTCAGCGGTTGTTTATGCACTTCGCCGGTCAGTGCATCGGCCGCCCAAACGGCAGGTGCAAAGGCCGAAGCGCCGAGTACAGCCAATAGACGACGGATCATTGCGCAGCCTCCTTGAGAATCGCATTGTTCAAGTCGTCGAATTCGCCGTTGGCGCGTCGTACATAGATGCCGGTGAGGACGAAGGCCGACACAATCAGCCCGACCCCGATAGGGATCCCCCACGTGATGGACGAACCGGGGCTGATCTTGGCCCCCAGTATTTGCGGCCCATAGGCAATCAGAAGAATGAAAGCGGAGTAAAGCCCAAGCATGATTGCCGAGAGAATCCAGGCGAATCTTTCCCTTTTACTAACCAGCTCCTTGAAACGCGGGCTGTTTTGAATCGAGAGGTAAATGCTGTCGTTCATTGTTTTTATCCTCGCAGCACAGCTTTTTATTATTGGAACATATCCACTGTATGCGGCTGAGGAACAGGTTCCAGACGACCTTAGTAGTAGAAGGAGTGTAGCGAGGGTTTACGGGTGTGCAGAAACAATTGTAGGAGCGAGCTTGCTCGCGAAAAACGTCAACGGTAACGCGTTCATTCTGGATGATCGCGGTGCCCTTGCGTTCTTCGCGAGCAAGCTCGCTCCTACAGTTTTAACGCCTTATTTAGCGGTCCACTCGGCGACACGTTCAGGGTGCTTGGCCACCCAGTCCTTGGCCGCCGCTTCAGGCTTGGCGCCCTCTTGGATCGCCAGCATGACTTCGCCGATTTCATCCTTGGAGGCCCACTGGAATTTCTTCAGGAACGCCACGACTTCCGGGGCTTTCTTTTCCAGGCCTTTGCTGCCGATGCTGTTGACGGTCTCAGCAGCACCATAAATTCCTTTTGGGTCGTCCAGGAAACGCAGTTTCCACTTGGCGAACATCCAGTGTGGCACCCAGCCGGTGACCGCAATGGATTCCTGTTTGTCTTCGGCACGGGTCAACTCGGCGATCATCGCCGCGCCCGAACTGGCTTGCAGCTTGTAGTCCAGGCCATAGGCCTTGATTGCTTCGTCGGTCTTGAGCATCACACCTGAACCGGCGTCGATACCCACGATCTTGTTCTTGAAGGTGGTGTCGGTCTTGAGGTCTTCGATGGATTTGGCTTTCACGTACTCAGGCACGATCAGGCCGATCTTGGCGTCCTTGAAGTTGGGGCCGTAGTCGACCACCTTGTCCTTGTTCTTGGCCCAGTATTCACCGTGGGTCACCGGCAACCAGGCGGAGAGCATGGCATCGAGTTTGCCGGTGGCCACGCCTTGCCACATGATCCCGGTGGCGACCGCTTGCAGTTTCACGTCATAACCGAGCTTTTGCTTGATCACTTCTGCCGCCACGTGGGTGGTGGCGACACTGTCCGACCAGCCATCCACATAGCCGATGCTCAGGGTTTTGCTGTCGGCGCTGGCCAGTGTGGAGCTCATCGCAACTACCAGAGTGGCAGCTGCGCCCAAGAGTCGTCGCATCTTCATAGTGCTTCCCCGAAAGTGCTGCGCCCGGCGGATGCCGAGCGACGTCAACCTGTTGTTATGTGGTGCACCGCGCCCCCTTCACGCGCATCGATCACGTGGGTGCCTCATCAGTGGAGGGCTGACACTTCGATCATCAACCTGCTGCCACAAGCGACCTGCTCTGACTGCGACCTCAGGTAAGCAAGAAACGACATCACATCGCCAGCAGGATGATTTGTAGGACATTCACCGACGATCCCGCCCGAACTTTGCATGTCAAAATTATGCGGCCCCACTGGGACGGCTCAAATCCGGGTAAGATGCGCGCCTTTGCCCCCAGACGGCCTGATCATGCCCGCGACTGCACGTTTCCCGCTCCTGCCCTATTTATTTGCCCTGATCCTCGGTGTGCTGGCCCTCGGCGGCTATTGGTACGGCCTTGGCCAACCGGTGGTGCTGCCGGACGTGGCCAGCGCCAGCCACAAGCTGCAATGTGCGTCCTACACGCCCTTCGACAAAGACCAGTCGCCGTTCGACCAGCCGTTCAAACTGCGCCCCGAGCGCATGGACGCCGACCTGGCGTTGCTGGCCACCCGTTTCGAATGCATTCGCACCTACTCCCAGACCGGCCTTGAAGACTTGCCGGCACTGGCACGCAAACACGGCCTGAAGCTGATGAGCGGCGCATGGGTCAGCAGTGATCCGGTGGCCACCGCCAAGGAAGTCGAGGCACTGATCGCTTCGGCCAATGCCAACCCCGACGTCGTCACCTCGGTGATCGTCGGTAACGAAACCCTGCTGCGCAAGGAAGTCACCGCCGGGCAGTTGGTCAAGTTGATCCATCACGTCAAGGACCATATCAAGCAACCGGTCACCTATGCCGATGTGTGGGAGTTCTGGCTGCAACACCCGGAAATCGCCCCGGCCGTGGACTTCCTGACCATCCACCTGCTGCCGTACTGGGAAGATGACCCCTCGGGCATCGACCAGGCGCTCAAGCACGTGGGCGATGTGCGCCAGACCTTCGGCAACAAGTTCGCCCCCAAGGACGTGACGATCGGCGAGACCGGCTGGCCGAGCGAAGGCCGCCAGCGGGAAACGGCGGTGCCGAGCCGGGTCAACGAAGCGAAATTCATGCGCGGGTTCGTGGCCATGGCCGAAGCCAATGGCTGGCACTACAACCTGATCGAAGCCTTTGACCAGCCGTGGAAACGTGCCAGTGAAGGGGCGGTGGGTGGTTACTGGGGCCTGTTTGATGCGGACCGCCAGGACAAGGGCGTGCTCGCCGGCCCGGTGACCAATGTGCCGTACTGGCCGCTGTGGCTGGGGGTTGGCGGGATTATCCTGCTGGGCACGCTGCTGCTGGGTGGCCGCGTGCGCACGACCCGGGCTGCGTTGTTGTTGCCATTGCTGGGCGCCGTGGCGGCCTGCTCGATCGGCACCTGGGCCGAGTTGAACCGGGTCACCGCGCGCTTCACGGATGAGTGGGTGTGGGCTGGATTGCTGGTGGCCTTGAACCTTGCGGTACTGGCTCACGCCGCCCTGGCGTTGAGTACGCGAGAAGGTTGGCGCGAACGCGCCTTCAACTGGCTGGAGCAGCGCGCTGGCTGGCTGGTGGCAATCGCCGGGTTTGCCGGTGCGGTCATGATGCTGGCGCTGGTATTTGACCCACGTTACCGCAGCTTCCCGAGTGCCGCGCTGGTGCTGCCGGCGCTGGTGTACCTGGTGCGTCCGGTGAGCGGGCTGCGGCGGGAGATTGCGTTGCTGGCGTTCATCATCGGTGCCGGCATTGCGCCGCAGTTGTTCCGTGAAGGGTTGATGAACCAGCAGGCGTGGGGTTGGGCGGTGGTTAGCCTGTTCATGGTCGTAGCCTTGTGGCGTTGCTTACGGGTGCGCAAGGCTTAAGACCGCTTTCGCGAGCAAGCCCGCTCCCACACTCGACCGCATTCCAAGGGATGTACTCGGTCAAATGTGGGAGCGGGCTTGCTCGCGAA